>NZ_JAHHPS010000162.1:0-1243 GCF_024606275.1 Endozoicomonas sp. SESOKO4
GGATGTGACTACCCATAATCCCGAGTCCAACTGGCCATGAATTTCTATAACGCAATCCCTTGAAGCAAAAATTATCATGTGACGGCCATCAGGGCTGAGCGTGGCCGAAGTGATCAGATTTCTATGAAAAGTGTCCTCTACTTCCCATGAGTCATTGTTCCTTCGACCAATGATTTTCACCGTATTATGTGAACTGTGGGTCACCACACGGCGGCTATCAGCACTGAAAGTCGCTGAATTGATGTAATTCTTATGGGAAATGCAGGCCTTTTCTTCCCAAGATCCATGATCCTCCAGACCATGAATTTTTGCTGTGCCATCGTCACAGGCGGTGACCAGATAACGACCATCAGAGCTGAAGCTGGCTGAAGAGACCAAACGATTATGGGTAATGGTGTCTTTTACTTCCCATGATCCATTGGCCTCCCGGCAGTAGATTTTTGCTGTGTGATCACTACTGGCGGTTGCCAGGTGCTGCCCATCGGAGCTGAAAGTGGCTTCACGGACTTTACCACCATGGGTAATTTTGAGTGTTTCTACTAACTCAAATTTTCTGCATAAAGACATCAGTTGACTGTTGGTGAAAAGTAACTGAAGAGGAAAATAAATATTCTTTCGTTGTTCAATGAGTGTCTCGACAGTGCCCTTATTAGCAAACGGCTCCAACCAATTACGGAGTTGTTGCTCATCTTTTGTTTTAAGGGTGGCCTTTAGTTGGTCCAGGTATGGTGAAGGAAACCGGCGATTCCATGCTCTTCCCAAAGCGTTATTGTCTTTAACAAGATCGCGAAAATATCGGCATACCTTTGCTAAACGGGTAACCTCTCGTAAACCCAAATAGCGAACAATCTCTAACTGTGTTAATTCGGGCAAATACAAGAATGGAGCGTTATTGTTGTAATAAGGAGTAACGTCCCTACCTGCACTGACGCCCGATAGTGCTTCCTCCAGCGGTTGTTGCACAGGTGTTGACAAGAGTGGTTCTTGTGTCCCGGAATTGCTGTTGATAGTGTTCATCTCTGATTGATCCGTAGCTTCAAAGTCAGTATTTATTCTCGCCTGGAAAGGACGTTTAAAATGGATTCGATCTGTTGGAGTCGGTTTTATAATGAAAGTTCAAAAAATATTGAAATCAGTGGAACCCAGTTGAAGAAGAGCACTGATCTGGGAAAATAACAGAATCTCGGCACCGTGCCCCATAGTTCGGGCAATACGGGACAGGTTGACTGAACCCATCCGGATG
>NZ_JAHHPS010000163.1:0-5471 GCF_024606275.1 Endozoicomonas sp. SESOKO4
ACCAATTTATTGCAACCGCAGTAGGACAGCCTTAAGTCCGACAGGCTGCTAGGATTCAGGTTGACATTTTCATGTGAGTCCTGAAAGTGATTAAGTTGCATTATCATTTAGCTCAGCTAATCGCTCCGCTATTCCTGTTACAGGTTCTGAGTCTGGGAGCTCAGAACGCAGTTAAACCCACAACGCCTTCTGGTACAACCTACCCGACAAAAGTATTATGCGACAGCCTTATCGGGCAGCCCTCAGGGGTCCGGCAACGGCTGAGCCAATACAGCGAACTGGTTCGCGGGCGACAATGTGTTGTTCTCAGTGCCGATCCGACAAAGGATTTAGCTCAATTGATCAACGGGCTTCCAGACGACACCGTGATACTGCTCTCCTCCAGCACAACCACTACCATGACGCCTTCTCCTTCCGTTGCTACGGTGGCAGGTAAAACCCCCGTAAATTACTTTGTTGGCAGTGAAATACTTTTAAAGAACGGTCAGGATATTATTGGGGCTGCTGATGATGGTTTCGAGGTCGTCATCATGCCCGATAAAAGTTATTCAAATCGATATATGCTCAGAGTTGGAGACTACGTCGACTTTAAGTTTGCAGAAACAAAAGACAGCAACATAAGACACATAACTTTCCGTGACAATAGCCCTGAAGGCCATACACTTAAACGCGTTAACTCTATTGTTTATGGAGAATGCCATAACCGGAGACTGATTATGGAAAACAACGTATTCCATCTTACAGAATCGATCGGAGTCAGACTTGAATGCAGAGGAACCCTGGATGCATCGGCCAATAATTTACGCACCGGACCGGGCCTGCTGTTTGCCAATAACGCATTTAAAGGCGAAAGCTACAGCCTGATAAGCAACTTAGACTTTATTCCATTGGAAGCATTAGCTGTTTCTTATCCCGGGATCAAGCATCAGTCAGAGAAGCTCACTGTTATTGACAACGTATTCCAAGGCAAGATATCAGAAGTGGGACATTTCACTCTTGGGTCCGGAAGCCGCATGAATATCTTCAGAAACATTATCGACGTCGATAATAGTGGCACAACCTATCACGAATGGATCATGGGACACAGTGCACATAAACATGGCTTCGCTCTCGCGGGTCTTACCGATGAATATGCCGATGCCGATGCCGATTCCGATGCCGACCCCCCTCTCTTCAATGTGGCAGGCAATCGGATCAGCGTAAAAAATACAGCCATTAATATCGATGGAGAACTTAAACTGGCTTTGGCCTGCAATCACCTGCAGGCAGTCAAACCCTGGCGACAAGAACAACATAAATACAGCCTGATCGCCATTGATCCATTCCCTCTGGCAGGCGATTGCAAAAAGCCCCTGAGATTTCACCAAAGAGCCACTAAACCACAATCTGCATTCTGTAAGATTGTCAATACCTGGACGCCTACCAATGGTTCTCCTGCGGGTACTATCAGTGGTCTGACCAACCTCGAGGGGCAGTTCTACTTTAACTCAGCCAGTTGCCAGACAAGCACTTCAACCAGAATCTCTGCTGCTATTAAGGGCACAACCGTCACTATGACCGCTTTGGGAATTATGACCACATTGGCCCTGTTGTTGAATCTGTAACCTGAACTCGCCTCTGCGCTATAAAGAAGCTGCCTCAAAAACAGCAGCCAGCGATATTCCGGACATGTTTTAACATCCTTAATAGATAGGTATAAGTTCATAGGCTAGGATTCAGGTCAGCATTTTCATGGGAGTCCTGAAAATGATTAAGTTGCATCATCATTTAGCTCAATTAATCGCTCCTCTATACCTGTTACAGGTTCTGAGTCCGGAAGCTCAGAACACGACTCAGAACACGACTCAATACACAAGGCCGGCTCAGACAACCCTGCCGCCAACGACGGTATTGTGCGACAACCTTACCAGTCAGACTTCAGGGGTTCAGCGACGGCTAAACCAATACAGTGAACTGGTACGCGGACGACAATGTATTGTTCTTAGTGCCGACCCGAAAGGGGATCTGGCTCAATTGATCAATCGGCTTGGTGATAACACCGTGATACTGCTCTCCTCCGGGACGACCACCACCATGAAACCTTCTTTTTCCGTTACCCCGGTGGTGGGTAAAACCCCTGTTAATTACCTGATTGGCAGTGAGATAATTTTGAAAGACGGTCAGGATATTATCGGGGCAGCAGACAACGGTTTCGAAGTCGTCATCATGCCTGACGGAAGTTATACAGATCAATTTATGGTAAGAGTTGGAGACACCAGTAACTTTCGGTTTGGAGAAACAAAAGACAACAATATAAGACACATAACTTTTCGGCCAACAGGGCCTAAGGGCCTCAGACCCATTCACTCTACTGTTTTCGGGAAATGCTATAACCGGAGACTGATTATAGAAAACAACGTCTTTCATCTTCCGAAAGACAGTGGAGTCAGACTTGATTGCAGTCAATCTCTGGATGCGTCGGCCAATGATATGCGCACCGGGCCGGGCCTGCTGTTTGCCCACAACACAGTAAAAGGCAAAAGCTATAGCCAGGGAGGCAGAGAACTTATTCCAACGGAAGCGGTTACTATTCATCATCCTGACATCAAGCATCAGTCACAGAAGCTCGCTATTATTGACAACATATTTCAGGACAAGATATCAGAAGTGGGAAAGTTCACTCTTGGGCCAGGAAGCAGCATCAATATTTTCAGAAACAGAATCGACGTCGATAATAGAGGCACAAACGCTCATGAAGTGCAAATGGGACATCGTATGCAAAAAAATGGTTTCGCTTTCAAGGGTATTACCGATTCAAATGCCGAACCTCCTCTCTTCAACCTGGCTGGCAATCAAATCCGTGTAAGAAATACAGCCATCAATATCGATGGACAAATGAAACTGGCCCTGGCCTGCAACTACCTGCAGGCAGTCAAACCCTGGCGACAGGAAAAACATCGATACAGCCTTAAAGCCGTTGATCCATTATCTCTGGCAGACCAGTGCAAAAAATCCCTGAGTTCAAGCGTTGGCACAACCAGCCATCCATCTGCACTCTGTCAGATTGTGAATTCCTGGACGGCCATTGATGCCTCCCCGGCTACTGCCTTAAAAGGACTGACCAACCTCGAGGGTCAGCTCTACTTTGACCCGGCCATCTGCCAGGCAGCCCCTTCACACTCTGTTGTTATTACGGGTACAACCGCCACGACGACCGCTTTGGGTATCATGACCACACTGAACTTATTATTGATTCAATAACCAGAGTTTCTCCCGTTTAAAGAAGCTGTTGCAACGCTTTGGTTCCCATGATCCCGGCGTGTGAACATGTGATTTTCCTGAAATATTTTCACGTCCTCAATGGATACGTATAAATGCCAGGATGCCAGTCGACATATTCCCGGGAGTCCTGTAAATGATTATTTTGATGCGTCATTTGGCCCAGTTGTTCGCTCTTCTACTTCTTTCACAGCCCACTGGCCTTCAGGCTCAGAACACAACTCAATTTGTCGCCCCTTTTTCTACATCACCCGCTGCAACAGTGCCATGCAAGACTCTTGCAGGAAATACGACAGGGGTTCAGAAACGGCTAAACCAATACAGCGAACTTGTCCGTGGACGACAATGCATTGTTCTCTATGCCGACCCGACAGAGGATTTAGCTCAATTGATCGAACGGGTTCCGGAAAACACCGTGATACTGCTTTCTTCCAGAACGCCCCCTTCCGGGACGACCCCTTCCATGACGACCCCTACAGTGACGCCTTCTTCCTCTGTTACCTCTGCGACAGGTAAAATCCTGATTAACTACTTTATTGATAGTGAAATAGTTTTGAAAGACGGTCAGGATATTTTTGGGGCTGCTGATGACGGTTTTGAAATTGTCATTTCGCCTGGCGAAAATTTCCCGGATCAATATATGATCGTGGTTGGAAAAAGAAGCACTTTTCAGTTTGGTGAAATAAAAGACAGCTATATAGGCCACCTTACTTTCTGGCCAATTGAACCTAAGGGTTACAACCCTATTCATTCTATTTTTTTTGGGAAATGCTATAGCCGGAGACTGATTATAGAAAACAACGTATTTCATCTTCCAAACTGGATCGGAGTGAGAATTGATTGCTATAGATCTCTGGATGCATCGGCGAGTGGTCTGCGCAGTGGCCCTGGCCTGAAGTTCGTCAATAACACGGTCAAGGGGGAAACCATCCGCGAGTCTAAAGTCACCTACATACCCTTAAGAGGGATATTTATTCAACTTCCAAACATCAAAAACCAGACAGCGGAACTCGCTGTTATCGAGAACACATTCCAGGGAAAGATGGCAGAGGCGGGTGAATTTATTCTTGGACCCGGAGGCCATATGGACATCTTCAGAAACACTGTCGTCATCAACAATACTGGCAAGACATCTCGGGAAATTATTAGAGGAGAAGTTCAACGAACAGGAGGGTTCGGTTTGATTGGTCATACAGATACCAATGCAGAACCTCCTCAATTTAATCTGGTGGGCAATCAGATCGAAGTATCAGATACCGCTATAAGTGTCGAGGCACAGATTGAGCTAACTCTGGCTTGCAACCATCTGCAGGCAGTCAGTCCGTGGCGACAAAAGCAAAAAAAATACAGCCTGAAAGCCATGAATCCATTACCACTGGCCGGTGAGTGCAATAACGCCCTGAGTTCAAACGTTGGCATGACAACCCTTCCACCAACACTTTGCCAGATTGTCAATATCTGGACGGCCATCAATGACTCTTCGGTTACTGCTATCAGCGGACTGACTAACCTTGAGGGTCAGTTCTACTTTGACCCATCAATCTGCCCGACAGTCACTTCACCCCCTGCTGTTATTAGCTCGACACCAGCGGGTCAAAACGACACTGATGAAATTCTCATTTTGTTTGAGTGTCAAAACGTCACTGATGATATTACCAGTTCGTCAGCGGGAAGAACCTCCGCGACGACCGCTTTGGGTATCATGACCACACTGAGCCTGTTATTCATTCAATAACCTGAACCCATTTCTCACGTTTTAAAGAGGCTGTCATAACACTATGGTTCCCATGCTCCCGGCCTGTGAACGTCTGATTTTCTTGAAATATATTCACGATATTAATGGATAGCTACAGATACGTGGACTAGGATTTCTTCTCAGGCTTTCCCGGAAGTTCTGAATATGTCGAAGCCTCATCGTAATTTGATCCGGTTGATAGCTCCTTTATTCCTGTTTCAGGCGCTGGTTCTGCAGGCTCAGACCTCGACCAGCGCACCTGCTACTTTGACGCCTCTTCCAACAGTATCTTGCGGTTCTCTTTCCGGAGAATCGAGGGGGGTCATGCAACGACTACAACAGTATAATGAGCTTGTTCGTGGACGGCAGTGCGTTGTTCTCAGCGCCAAGCCCGCTGATGATTTGAGTGAGTCGATAAAACGGATACCAGAAAATACCGTTATCCTGCTGTCCTCCAGAACCACTTCTCCAACTGTGA
>NZ_JAHHPS010000164.1:0-1261 GCF_024606275.1 Endozoicomonas sp. SESOKO4
ACATTGCCGGACGGCCACCATAGGTGCGGTCAAGCACAACGATGTCTTTCTTTTCGCTGGGCTTTTGTCCAGCAATGTTCATCGCCTTGTTCATGTCGTAAGACACAAGACGTTCACCAATGATGCAGACCTCACTGCCTGTACGTTGGGAAGCAGGGATTGCTGAGTAAACGTCGTAAGCCAAAGCATCTACATTTTTGTAATCGCCATGCAAACCAATACTGATTTCGCCAGTCCGGTACACCATAAATCTGCTGGCCTGTGTCGTATTCTGCCGCCCGGATTACTGTACCAGGTTCAAATACCGTACGGCTTACACCTACCGGCTCCAGCATCAGGTACTGCTCCAGACCTGCTTCGGTATCAGGCATTCTTCGCATATTCAAAGTGGGCAGGTGTGACAGCCTGGTTACTTCCCCAAAGAAATTGTAATGGGGCAAAAAATGCGCCTCACCAAATACCAGATAATCCAGCACTGCTGCTTTAAAATCACTGATAGAAAGGTATGGATTCTCTACGAAGAAGTTACACAGCATATTGCGCCTGAAGATCAGGCAGCTGCCATGATGGGCATTGGCATGGCGCATTCTGGACAGGCCAGCCCGGGAGATCGGCGGCTCATAGTAGCCATTGTAAGGATGCAGAATATTACCCAAACTATCCAGCAAACTGCCAGACAGCACCTGCTCCGGCTCACCAAACTCAATGCCGAAACTACGGCTTTTGCGTTCATGCCTGGTAGATAATTGTTTTTTCTTGGGCTGTCTGTCGGGTTTTCTGGCCATAGCTAATCATCAGAGAAGTGGTAAGTAGATTTTCGTTGCTGGCGATAATCCAGCCCCTCGTTAATCAGGGCATGCATCACTGCCCAGGCTGCATCGGCGTGGCCGGTGCGTTCGGATCGGTCGGCAACATAAGTAATCTGGCCGCTGCCCGTCGTAGTTCGGCGAATGGTCATAAAACCTGCGGCAATATCGGAATGCACAAAATCCCATTCAATGCGGTTGGAAGTGATAACGTCTTGAGCCTTCAGGACCAGCCGGGTTTTGCTATCAATGGAATAGATAATGGGCGTAGCTGCTGGATAGAACTGCTGCACCAGATCAAAGACACCCGACCCCGGGCCAGTGACATCGATGCCGATGTAAGCGACGTTGTACTTCTGGCAGAGATCCTGAATACAGGCCGCCTGATACTGCCAGGCAACATTTTTAAGGGTAATTTTTTCTAGCACCCGAAACTTGCCTCCCATCTTCAACGG
>NZ_JAHHPS010000165.1:0-1828 GCF_024606275.1 Endozoicomonas sp. SESOKO4
CACCTTTCTGAAAACTTCAAAAATACCGGCATGCTGACCAGCATGCTAAATAATAATAAAAAACATATCCGTAGTTTTGCAGAACGTAGCCAGAGTGAACTCCAATATTTAGCGAGTTTGAAGGTATTGACTTCCTTCTCGTCCATGAACAAAAGAAAAGGGGTGCCCGGACATAAGGAAGTGAAAGCAATTCTGGGCTGGCATGAATGGAAAGGCAAGGATGGCGAGTTCAATTCGGAACTGTTCCGCTCTTTTTCGTCCATGAATCATGACAGAGGCATACTCAAACATGGTGAAGTGAGAGAGGTGCTGGGCTGGCCGGAATGGAAAGACAAAGATGGCGAGTTGAGTATCGAGCTGTTCCGCGCTTTCTCGTCCATGAATAGTAGTAAAGGCATGCTCAAACATGAGGAAGTGAAAGAAGTGCTGGGCTGGCCTGAATGGAAAGACAGTGATGGCAAGTTCAGTGTGGAGCTGTTCCGCACCTTCTCCTCTTTGAATAGCGGCAGAGGCATGCTTGAACATAAGGAAGTGAAAGAGGTGCTGGGTTGGCCCGAATGGAAAGGCAAGGATGGCGAGTTCAGTATGGAGCTATTGCGAGCCTTCTCGTCCATGAATCATAACAGAGGCATGCTGAAACATGAGGAAGTGAAAGAGCTGCTGGGCTGGCCGGAGTGGAAAGACAAGGACGGCGAGTTCAGTATAAAGTTGTTCCGTTCCTTCTCGTCCATGAACAGTAGCAAAGGCATGCCCAAATATAAGCAAGTCAAAGAGGTGCTGGGCTGGCCGGAATGGAAAGACAGGGATGGTGAGTTCAGTACAGAGCTTTTCCGCGCCTTCTCGTCCATGAATACAAGCAAAGGCATGCTCAAACATAAGGATGTGAAAGAGGTGCTGAGCTGGCCGGAATGGAAACACAAAGACGGCGAGTTCAGTATAGAGCTTTTCCGCGCTTTCGCGTCCATGAATAGTAGTAAAGGCATGCTCAACCATGAGGAAGTGAAAGATGTGCTGGACTGGCCGGAGTGGAAAGACAAGCATGGCGAGTTCTGTATGGAGCTGTTCCGCTCGGTCTCATCTATGTACGCAAAGAGAAGCCTGCCCGAACACATGGAAATAAAAGAAATGCTGGGCTGGCCGGAATGGAAAGACAAGGATGGCGAGTTCTTTATGGAGCTGTTCCGCGCTTTCTCGTCCATGAATAGTAGTAAAGGAATGCTCAAACATGAGGAAGTGAAAGAAGTGCTGGGCTGGCCGGAATGGAAAGACAGAGATGGCGAGTTCAGTATGGAGCTGTTCCGCGCCTTCTCGTCCATGAATCGTAGCCAGGGCAAGCTCAAACATGAGAAAGTGAAAGAGGTGCTGGGCTGGTCGGAATGGAAAGACAAGGATAACGAGTTCAATATACAGCTATTCCGCGCCTTCACGTCCTTGAATCATGGTCAGGGCATACTCAAACATGAGCAAGTGAAAGAGGTGCTGAACTGGCCGGAATGGAAACACAAGGATGACGATTTCGATATTGAGCTGTTCCGCGCCTTCTCGTCCATGAATCATTCCAAAGGTGTGCTCAAACATGAGAAAGTGAAAGAGATACTGAACTGGCCGGAATGGAAACACAAGGATGGCAAGTTCAATATGAAGTTGTTCCGCACTTTTTCGTCCATGAATTGTGACCAGGGCTTGCCCAAACACAAGCCTGTGAAAAAAGTGCTGGGCTGGATAGGTGACTACGGCCCTCCCAATCATTGGCTACTGCAAGTTATGACCAGACTCTGGAAATCAGCAGGGCTTCCTGCGGTTGAAGTACTGCAACATCAGGAAAGGC
>NZ_JAHHPS010000166.1:0-8942 GCF_024606275.1 Endozoicomonas sp. SESOKO4
CGCTCAAGCCCTGTCGGTTCACAAAAGAAAAGATCACACCCCGGAGCAAACCTGCCCTGAGTGCCAGAAGACCCTGCCAAACGCTCAAGCCCTGTCGGTTCACAGAAGTCAATATCACACCCCGGAGCAAACCTGCCCTGAGTGCCAGAAGATCCTGCCCAACTTGAAAGCCCTGGCGGATCACAGAAGGCAACAACGAAAACGAAAGCTTTGTAATGTACAGTCAAGTGATTGATTTCTGCTTGTCACAGGCTCAGAAGGGCAAGGCAGTGCACACGTCTGTGCGTGATCTGAAGTACAAGATTCCTACAGATCCAGCACGGTGAGACTCATTTCATATCGGAGAGTACTGGTCATATTGAAAAGTACCTCATTGGCAGAGTGAAACTCAGCAACTATATTCACAGTCTCATTAAAATAATTAATCTGTCTTATGGTGTACAGAGCCTTAAGGATATTGATGTTCCTGCCACTGGCCACACTGGTTTGGTGGGGCCCTGCTCAGGCTGCAATGGACGAAAAGCCGGGTGTGTCTTTTTGTCATGAAACTCTGTTGCTGATTTTTCTGAATCCCTTGCTCAATGCCTATCTGCCTGCTGATTCCAGCCTGAAGCTAAAAGCGGTCCAGACCAGGGACTCAAGCTTTGTTGACAGGGCTTCTGAACCGGTTGAGGCTAATAGTCTGATCTCTCTTTACAGCATCCTGCCAGGAATTTTGCAGTGGGGTGTCGCTGTAAGCCGAATCGGTGAAATGAGCAGATCTACCGATAGCGGACTGGGTCATGAAGAAGACGATGACGGTATGGAAGAGGACGCTTCTCAGTCAGTTATGCCTGTTTCGACTGGGGGGGATGATCACAATGAGAATAATGGCGATGAGCGCAAGGATAAGTCTGAAGATAAAAAGAATCCTTGTCTGTGTTGGCATTGTCAGAAAAACGGGGTCTCCTGGCAATACTCCTGTTGTCGCAGAGGTCTCTGTGAAGACTGTTATCAGCGCTTTGGAGCCTCACCTGCCAAGTGTCCATGCTGTGGCAAGAAAAGAAGGCCCGGAATTCACTGTAATCTGTGTCCTGTTGATTATGAGGCGATGGAACTCGATCAGCAGGGTGTCAGGGAACATCTTACTGCGCAGCATCTGCAACAGCGATGCGTAGGCGTTGTCAATGAATTTTGCCATCATTGTAATCATACGGAAGTATTACAACTTCCTCTGCAACAACTCCTGAATACTCTGTCATCACACTGTTATGCTTTCTGTTTCGAATCCTGTTTTACTATTTTGACAGCAGAGACAGACAACACCGCTCATTTTGAGGCCTCACATCGGGAGCGGGCCGGATGTCCGTTATTTGAATGCCCATTTAATGAGTCTGACGACATCCGGCCTACTGCTTCGCATATGAATGAACATTTGCAATACAGATGTGGTTTTTGTTTTGAGACCATCAGTAACCAGCAAGCCCTGCAAACCCATCTGGCTACTCATATTGATTCATATCGATGCGGCTCCTGTCTGGGTGATGAGGGGGAGGGGTCCCTGCTTCGGTTGATTCTGATGGGAGGCCGTCTTCAACAGTTCGGGAATGCGAATTTTACGGTTGATCTGCCACTGGGGTCGCAACAAGAACTGATTAATCACTGGGCGTTTTTCCACTGTCAGATCAGCTGCCCGCTATGCTCTCACACTCTGCAAGGTTGTGATAATGTGAGCATGCAGGAGCATATCGATAGTGTCTGCTCAAGTGTCGATTGCCTCTCCGGCCCGGAACAGAAGCGGGAGCTCTAATCTTGACGACGAGTTTCAGGATGATCCAGACGGTTAATCAGACACTGTTGCCTACCTCACCATTCCAATAAACTGCAATACAGCTCCATTAGGATGGTGTATATATTGAAGCCCGGTAAATCCCTGTGTCTGAAAAGTATTCTTCATGCGGTTCACTATCGGGTAACGCACCTTGGTCAGCAACTTGCCGGAAAGTTTGTCGTAGAAAAGAATATCCAGTCTCTGCATACTCTGTTGAACGGATACTCTGAAAGCTGGAAATTCATTGAACTCCATAGGTTGATTTCGAGAAGAGGGGTTCAGCATCAGTGGCAGCGTGACCGCATATCCCCTGGTACCCGGATCTTCCTGAAAATAAAAGTTCAAAGCCGCTTCCTGTGCGTTGGTCTGGGTCAGTGGCAAAATGAGCAGGACGAAGAAGCTGGCCAGTCCCAGAGTGATCCTTTTCATCAGGGTTCCTTTCATCAGAGTCTCTGCAAATATGTCTCGACAGCAAGGTAGAAAACATAAGGTGCGCCGTTCTACATATATGGTCAGATGGGCATAAGTGCCTGTTCTGAATCTTTGAATCCACCATGTCGAATAATGATGTATTAGTCTGCAGGAAATAATCTTAATCAGAACCCGGGACCTGCTCCTTCTGTTTTACAGCGCCATTACGCCCGGTATGAGAAAGAGCAATGCTGCATTGACGATAGAAAGAACAATGCTCATGATCAGCGCCCAGCCAAAGTTTTTAATGTTGAAACTGTCCATAAAGTAATCAACGATCATCAGCATCAGGGCATTCAGTACCAAAGAAAATAAACCCAGAGTCAGGATGGTGATGGGCAGCGTCAGGAAAAACAGAATCGGTTTGACAAAGGTATTGACCACTGTCAGCAGGATCGATACCAGCAGCGCACTGCCATAATTTTCAATGTCTACACCTTTGAGGATTCTGGCGGTGATGAAAACAGCCAGACCGTTGATGAGGAAGTACAGAATCAGACTCAGCATGGCAGACACTCTCCAGATGGCTTCAACGTTTTGTGCACTTTATACCATCCTGAAGTCAAAGGTAGAAAAACAAGTGGTCGTTGCTCCACACCTTAGCGAACTTCTCAGTTCAGTATTAAATAGCACTAAAGTACTGTTCAAATCGACTTGTATATGTAAAATACCCGAGTCTTGTAGGCAAATGAAATGACCTTCTGTTGAAGGCCGAATAAAACGATAAAAAGCGAGATACTGTTCTGCTTTGGCAGCCTATTTCACATTATAAAAACTGGTAGTGACTGAGTTCCGGGCAAACCGGAACCCTGGAGTGAAAAATAATGAAAAAAATAATGGTATTTCTGACGTTTATGCTGGCTTTTAGCACCAGCCTGTTTGCTGCTGATACAGAGCTTTGGCAAGAGTCTACCCTGAACGAAATCATTGAGCGCAAAACCCTGCGTGTTGGTATGGAAGCAGGCTACATGCCTTTTGAAATGACCAACAAACGTGGTGATATTGTTGGTTTTGATGTGGACATTGCCCGTCAGATGGCCAAAGCCATGGGCGTCGAGCTGGAACTGGTCAACACTGCATGGGATGGAATCATTCCTGCCCTGCTGACCGGCAAGTTTGACATCATTATGTCCGGCATGACCCTGACGCCACAACGTAACCTGCAGATCAACTTTGCCCAGCCTTACATTGTCGTAGGTCAAAGCATCCTGCTGCGTAAGGGCCTGGAAGGTGAAATCAAGAGCTACAAGGATCTGAATAACAAGAAGTACACCGTGGCTACCAAGCTGGGTACTACCGGTGAACAGGCAACCAAGCGTTACTTGAGTAAAGCCAGTATCCGTCTGTTTGAAACGGAAGCCGATGGTGCTCTGGAAGTCGCCAATGGCAAAGCAGATGCTTTCGTATACGACTTTCCATTCAATGCGATTTACTCCAGCCAGAATGAAGGCAAGCTGACTCATCTGGACACTGCCTTCACTCATGAGCCTCTGGCCTGGGGTATTCGTAAAGGAGATCCTGACTTCGAAAACTGGTTGAATAACTTTATGAGTCAAATCAAGGCCGATGGCACCTACGATAAGATTTATGCCAAGTGGTTCGAAAGCTCCGAATGGCAGAAGACTCTGAACTAAGTGCTGAGCAGTAAACCCGTAGCCGGCCGTCCGTTGCAAATGGAAAAACAGCCGAACCAGGTTCTGTGGAACCTGGTCTTCGGTGTGTTATTGCTGCTGATGGGCGTGGGTATCTACAAGTCAAGTCAGTCGATTGATTATATCTGGCGCTGGGAGCGCATTCCTCAATACGTCTTCTACAAGGCAGAAAATCCACTCAGAGCAGAATTCGACGGTACGGTTGCAACTAACGACAGTGGGCAACTGGTCCTGGTGAATGACTTTAATGACTCAGAGCAGACTGTTATTAAAGGGTTTTCCGACGTTCAGGTTTATGACGGTGATCTGGTCTTTGAAGGCGATCTGCTGGCCGTCAGTTATGAATGGAAAGCCGGGCCCATAGCCAATGGTATGGTGATGACCATCAAGCTGTCGCTGGTCTCCATTGTCTTTGCCATTCTCCTGGGGGTGATTTCAGGACTGGCGAGAATTTCTCCCAATCCGGCGTTGAGAAATCTCTCGATACTCTACGTCGAGGTCATTCGTGGCACCCCGCTGCTGGTGCAAATTTTCATTGTTTATTTCTTTATTGGCACGGTTCTTCATCTGGATCGTTTCACAGCGGGCGTTGCGGCGCTGTCGATTTTCACTGGTGCCTACATTGCAGAGATTATTCGAGCCGGTATTGAGTCGATCAATAAAGGTCAGATGGAAGCCGGACGCAGTCTTGGAATGAGCCGGGGTGATACCTTGCGATATATCATCCTGCCCCAGGCTTTCAAACGGGTTCTGCCACCGTTGGCCGGTCAGTTTATCAACTTGATCAAGGACTCTTCACTGGTTTCGGTTATTTCTCTGACTGATCTGACCAAAGCCGGTCGGGAAACGGTCAGCAGTACCTTCAGTCCCTTTGAAGTCTGGTTCACGGTTGCGGCACTTTACCTGGTGCTGACCGGTATCCTGTCGTATGTCGTCAGAAGGATGGAGGTGAAGTATGCCGCAAGAAGCTGACGCTATTATCACCGTGACAGATATTCACAAGGTCTACCCAAATGGTGTTCACGCCCTGAAGAATGTCAGTCAGACCATCAGGGAAGGGGAAGTGGTGGTCGTGGTTGGGCCCAGTGGTTCAGGCAAATCAACTTTTCTGCGTACCCTGAATCAGCTGGAAACTATCAATGCCGGTGAAATCGTTGTGGACGGAATCTCCCTGACCACTCCCGGAGATGTCAATAAACTGAGGGAAGAAGTGGGGATGGTCTTCCAGTCCTTCAACCTGTTTCCTCACCTGAGTGTACTGGACAATATCTGTCTGGCGCCCATGAAAGTTCGTGGTATCTCCAGAAACGATGCAGAAGACCGGGCAGTAGAGCTGCTGGCCAAAGTCGGCCTGTCTGACAAAGCCGGGAGTTTTCCACCTCAGTTATCGGGCGGTCAGCAGCAACGTGTAGCCATAGCTCGGGCATTAGCTATGCAGCCGAAGATCATGTTGTTTGATGAGCCGACTTCTGCACTGGACCCGGAAATGGTCGGTGAGGTTCTGGAAGTTATGAAACAACTGGCTCGTTCAGGTATGACCATGGTTGTGGTGACTCATGAAATGGGCTTTGCCCGCGAAGTAGCCGACCGGGTTCTGTTCATGGAGTCTGGTGAACTGTTAGAAGACAGTGTTCCTGATAGCTTCTTTGATAATCCAGACAGTGAACGCCTGCAGTCCTTTCTGAGTCAGGTGATTTAAGTCATAACCAGGTTTTGGAAGACATGGCTTTTTGGGTCAAAACCATGTCTTTCCTTGAAGCATGACTACCTGTGCGGGTAATGAAGAGCCAGTACTGATAAAGCACCCAGTGGCAGCCAGACGGAAGCAACGATCCGACTTGATTCAGAGGACATGCATCTGCAGGTGCTCTTGCCATCAACCCAGCTTACCAGCGCATCTCTCCATGTGCCCCCCTGTTCATGGCAAACGGGAAGCTTGCTGTTTTGATGTGAATTACCCCCCGGGCACACATAGTAGTAGTATCTGGCGCAACCTTGCCAATTTTCATGGTTGCCAGAGCTATCCAGATGCGCCTGCCAAACAGTCTTGCCATTTTCATCGGTGTCAGGGGCGCATTCCTGACCCCAGGGTGATTCAGATTCACAGTCATCGCGGCTCTGGCACAGGGGTTCAACAACATTCAGTGTGTGCCACACAGCATCAACAAACCAGATGCGTTGGGTCTTCTGATCGACTTCGAGACCTGCAATCTGGCTTGCGGGTGTTTGAATACTGCCAATGTAGGTATGGTTTCCTGAAGTGTCCAGGCGAATAGCATGGATCTTTCCAGTATCAGAATCGCTGACAAACAGCTTACTATCAGAAATGACCAGACCGCTGGGACTTTTTAGTTCAAGTCCGGCGACACTGAGCTCAGTAAAGCGGGCGCCTGATATTTTGGAGTAAGCGGCGTATTTTTCACGCCATTCATCTCTGTGCTTTACATCACCTGCTACCGTCCCGCTATCAGTATCAAGAACGTTGATCACGCCTCCTGCAGGATTGGCCACGAACAGGTATCTGTCGAATCTGGCCATGTGTCCGGGAACAAGATTACGTCCCGTCTTTTTATACATGGTTGTATTTTCATACCGATAGAGATAGGCATAGCTATGCTCATGCCCACCATATCCATGGGTGCGGGTAATATTGGTGTACACAATACTTCCATATTTAGAGTCAGGGCCGGCGTCCCATGACCAAAAACCGGCTTCCCGGCCTTCCCAGGTGATGCCCATTGAGAAGGGCTCTTGATGAACCATGTCGATGTGGGAACCATAAGGCTTTTCTTTAAGATTATCTGGAAAAAAATTATTGTTTTGAATAGCGAATGTTTTAAGGTTGTTTGCCCAAAGAGAAGGTCCCATAAAGTCCGAGCAGGTTCGCTGGGTGAAATACTCTCCCATAAAGGCAGATGCCGTATAATCATTACAGCTCCCACCTGTGGTAGCAAATGTTCCGGTCTTGCTTAAATTATGAACCTTCTGCCCTTTAAATTCGGGGACATCACCCAAGGTGGGTGAGCCACCAAAGGCGATATCTGTGGGTCGGTGCATGAAATGGCAGGAAGCCAGGTCGCGACGATGTTCAGGCTCGTATGAAGCCTTGACACCGGGACAGTAAAAGATGCTTATGCTGTCATCGGCACTGTTCAAGACAAAGAGCTGACCTCTTGCATTGGGGTTTTCTGCCACAGCGACAGGCTTGTTCAGGCTCCCGACTCTGGAACTTCCCCATTGGCGAATAGAAGGACCGAACCGGCCATTTTTCAGTTTGGGTCCGAACTCCGGTATACAATCGTTTGCAACATCTGAAGCGTTACAACGTTTATCGACAGGACAGCGACCATATCCGGCAGATGCCCCGTCGGGTTTAACAATGAGAGAACAATCAGCAAACTCAGATCTGGCTGGTGTCGCATTGATCAATAGTGACAGGGTCGCGAAGGTTAGAAAAAACAACAACCGTTGTGAAACTAAACCTGATTTTATGAGTTGAGGATTTATATAATTCATGAAGCACACTCCCGTTATGAGGTTTGATCGCTAAGTTGCTAAATCACAGTAGCTTGCTTCGGAATAGTTGCCAGTCACTCCTCAGAATCTTCTTTAATCGGGCTATCTTGCAGGAAATGTTTTTTGCAAGGCATGGCCTTCCGAGTGAAGGCTATGCCTTTTATTTAAGCGTCCTGGCGCAAGTGGTCAATGACTGCGAACATGGCATTAAGATTGGCGGCTCCCAGTGCCTGACTTCTTTCAGGGCTCCAGCCCTGGTACTCATCCGGTGAGTCCACTGTGTCCTTGAAAGGCATTTCCAGAGTCATTGATAAACAATCGAAGCGTTCAGCCAAGGCTGCAGTGCAAACCGTCATGTTGGCCTTGCCGGGTTCATCTTTTGGGTAACCGAATTCTGTCTGGAAATCCGGGCTGGCCTGAACCAGGGCCTGCAGATAGTTTTCGGTTAAAGCATTGAGTCGATCGGTCCAGGAAGGAATGCCTTCAGCCGCTGCAATAAAATTGTAGGGCAGGGCTTCGTCACCGTGGACATCCAGAGCCAGGTCGACACCAGTCTCATCCATTTTGTTCCTTACCAGCAGCACTTCAGGGCTTCTTTCCGGGGTGGGGGCAGCCCACTCCCGGTTCAAATTGGCACCACAGGCATTACTGCGCAGGTAACCACGACGGCTGCCGTCTGGGTTCATGTTGGGTACGACGTAGAAAACGGCTTTTTTCAACAGTTCACGAGCAACCGGGCAGGCAGGGTCCAGCAGTCGCTGAAGGAAGCCTTCCATCCACCATTCCGCCATGGTTTCACCGGGGTGTTGTCGGGCAATGACCCAGCATGAGCGCTTGCCTTTGCCAGCACCAATTTTTAACAGGTCCATAGGTTGCCCGTCCAGGGTGTCTCCCAGGGTTTCCGTCTGGACAATAGCCGATTGCTGAGCCCAGGCAATCAAGTCATGGTGGCGTTCCATGGAGTAGGGGGCAAAATAAGCGTAATAGACCGTATTACATTCGGGAGTGTGCTGAATGGTCAGTTTTTCACCGTCGTAAGCGGTATCGACACGGAACCAGTGCTCTCGGTCATAGGAGGCAACCGCCCGGTAATCGATCCAGCCTTTTGCGTAGGATGATTCCGGGGCATTGTTCAGATGCATAGTCAGGGATTGACCTTCAGCGCCTCCAACCCGGTAGTAAAACCACTGATAAAACCCGGAATTAACGTCTTTGTTGATTTCCAGCTGAATATGCTCCGGATTGTCCTTGTTGATAACCTTGATGTTACCGCCATCAAACTGGCTGGAGATATGGAGTGATGTCATGAACTCTTTTTACTTCTTTCAATGATTCGCCGCTACGCTAACCTATCAGGTCTGAAAAATATACCTTTCGGGATGTGTGTTTGTACCTTGCGAGATATCCTTGTTTCTATCGGGCCATCGAAGCATTAGAATGCCGCCGCCTGTCAGTTTCATTCATTAACAGGGGGTTTTTGATTGTTTTTCGGA
>NZ_JAHHPS010000167.1:0-7032 GCF_024606275.1 Endozoicomonas sp. SESOKO4
GGACGCAAACGCAAACGCTCCGGTGAAGGTCGGTCTGTTATCGCAGAAGCTGACAGCACAACTCAGGATCCGGAACCACCTGCTAAAATACAAAAGCTCCAACAAGTCGGCTCTGAACCCGAATTGACAAAAGACGACCCTCAACAGCTGTTAAACCATTATCTTGAGGGATTCCATATTATGCACACTCCCAAAGATAACTTTTGCTGGCTACATGCCATCCATTTATCCGGAGGTCGAAGCGTCTCCTCACTGATTCAAATACTCAAAGTCATGATTAACCATTCTTTAAATGATGATCAGCAGGAACCGGACACTGAACTTTCAGATTTTCTATCAGGCTGGGTAACGGCAAAGGGCTTGGAAAAGGTCCAACTGGTCAGGCAACAACTCCTCGAAAATAAATGGCCAGACTTCGATATTTTATTGCCACTGCTGAGCTACCTGTTCAAGAAAACATTTGTCGTTGTCAATCTGCAGGCCAGTGGCTTGACTCAGGATCAGGTTTTCACCTACGCCACTTCTGGTGATGTTGAAGTCCACGTAGTCTCACAAGCATCGGCTATCAATACCTCAGAGGAAACGGTATATCTGGGACTTCTACTCAGGGATAATCACTTTGTTGGTATTCGGCCTGACACCCGGAATGACGATCTTTCACATCGCTGCCCTGTTTGCCTGGACAAGTTTACCAAAAGCAGTGTTGTCAAGATTACCAGTTGCTTTCACTACTTGTGTGGTGCGTGTTTTAAAAAATTCAACAAACCTCAAACGTCCGAATGCCCCGAATGCGGAACGAAACTTGAAATCACCATTGATCTGCCCAGATGGAAATGCCCCGTATGCAGGAAGCAACAGGAGTTTATTGAGCCCGAGGATCACCAATAGCCGTATTGCATGAGCCAGTCAACGTCCCAAAATGTAAATACTGAACAAAGGTGAATGCAGCTCATCCTTCCAGGGCATACCATCTTCAGGTTTCCCCAGAGGCTGATGCCAGGCCAGTACCTTGAGACCCGATTGAGAAAACACGCTGCGGTAGTCTTCATCGGTCCAGAAGAAATCTTCAAAAACCACCCCGTAGCCTGCCACAGAGCATTTAACACGACAGCCACTGGCAAGCGCCCTGTTTTCGGGAAAATCATTATTGACCATTAAAAGGGTCGATAACCCTCCTGAGTTTACCCTGGAAAATCTGTCGTGCATAAAAAAGGCAGCTGGCATGTCACAGACAGGGCAGTCATGAGCTAATGAAAAGCGAGTCTGCATGGATGAAATACACTGGTGTTAAGACTGAATCCGATATTCAACGGCGGAATTTGACAGATCCGACAATCTAACCTAATTACTCTATCTGTTCCGTTTTCCTCTCAACACCTTGCGTGTTCATTTCTCAAACCCTCTTTAGGCTCGCCATGAATACACGACTCTCACTGTTTATTGCTTTATTTTTGTCACTTTCTGTCGCTCATGCTTCTGCCGACAAAGAATGTTCTGACATTAACACTCTGGGCCTGAAGGAGAAGGAGCAAAGGTTGACTGATATGAAAGAGCGCTTTATCGGCACCCTCAAGCCATGGAAACATCTGGATCATATTCGTGAAGAGACCACCAAGCTCTCGCAACTGGATGAAGCAGGGGATCTTACCCTGCAGAGCATCCCTGACATCATTCAAAAAAATTATCCGGAAGTGCCCAAAACCGTTCAGGAAGATATCACTGAGCAGATAGAAGAACTCGACAGAGTGGCAGACTGTTTCCACCTCGGTAAACGAAGCAAAGACTCTCTGATGAAACTGCGTTACCGCAGAGTCAGGGAAACCGGTAGCCCCTATATTGGCTTTCTGTTACCAAAGGAGCGGGATCAGCCCCGCAAAGCGAAAGTAGCCAGTGCTTCATCCTGCCAGGATAAACACTGCGACTTCACCATAAAGAATGTCGATGACCTGGATAAAGATGTCATCCTGCTGGTTTATCGCCCTGCCCGACTCAGTACTCCGGTGGTCCATACAAAACCTATTGTCGACCCCAATACCACCGCCACAGAACGCCTGCCTGAACGTGCTTATCTTCTGGAGCTGAACCTCCGGAAGGTCGGCGAATATTTCACTAAGCCTGAGATCTACATGCATCTGACCTATTACAATGGCGACCAGCCAATTCGTGAAGATACGATTGAAATCCCCTGGGCAAAAGAAAAAGGCGTCAATAAAGGCAAAACAGAGCTGATTATCTGGTTAGATGCAGACTCTGTGCAACTGACTCTGATGGAAAATGACTGGGAAATCCCCTTCAGACTGATCGGCAAAATTCTCAGCAAGGCTGTAGCCATCGGAATGCAGATGGCCAGCGCCAGTTATCCTGAAATAGACCATATCCAGAATGCCCTTGGCACCCTCAGTAATCGCTCTTCAGCAGAAGAAACAGACTTCTACGATGCCCTGGACAGGACGAATGCAGACGACCTTCTGGATACCGTTCGCCTGCAAAGAACCAACGTACAAAGTTATGTCATTATGAACACCGGGATAGTAAAAATGACACTGATGCCTGTCTACACCCCCAAAACAGGATTAAATGACGAACTGTAATCGGGTGCTTATCACGTAATCCCTTCATGGAGTGTCAGAGATATTGCTCACTACCTTCCGGTGCTCACTGCCGCTATAATGGCCAGCTTTCAACAGCCAGATCAGTCATCACTGGTTTTGCTATCCTGAGTCACCTGATGCCTGAATATAGCAGCTTCAAGGTCTCAGGCCCGTTACACAGCAGACAGGAATCCGGTTTTGGCGTCTGAAAAAATCACAACAGACGTGAGCCCAGAAAGCGAAACCATGAGCGCAACAAAAAAGCTTTATATCAAGACCCACGGTTGCCAGATGAACGAGTACGACTCAGCCCGAATGGCTGATCTGCTCGGAGAAACCCATACCCTGGAGTTGACAGACAATCCGGAAGAAGCCGATGTTGTGCTGGTTAACACCTGCTCTGTCAGGGAAAAAGCCCAGGAAAAGCTCTTCCATCAGTTGGGTCGCTGGAAAAAACTGAAAGAAGCCAATCCCGACCTGGTGATTGGAGTGGGAGGCTGCGTAGCCAGCCAGGAAGGGGAAGCCATCCGCAAGCGTGCGCCACAGGTAGACGTTGTCTTCGGACCACAAACCCTGCATCGCCTGCCAGAAATGATTGATGCGACCCAGAGCAATCATATTCCCGTGGTCGATGTCACCTTTCCGGAAATTGAAAAGTTTGACCGGCTTCCGGAGCCTTCTGTGGAAGGACCAACCGCTTTCGTTTCTATCATGGAAGGGTGCAGCAAGTACTGTACATTCTGTATCGTACCCTACACCCGTGGTGAAGAAGTCAGCCGCCCCATGGATGACGTGATTGCCGAATGCGTGGGTCTGGCCGGGAAAGGGGTTCGCGAAATCAATCTGCTGGGTCAGAATGTGAACGCTTATCGTGGCGAAAAAGACGATGGTACTGTTTGTGATCTGGCTGAACTGATCACCATTGTCGCGGCAATAGATGGCATAGATCGCATTCGTTTCACCACGTCTCATCCGAAAGAGTTCTCCCAAAGCCTGATCGATGTTTACGCTGAAGTGCCCGAGCTTGTCAGCCACCTGCACCTTCCTGTTCAGGCCGGATCTGACCGGATTCTCTCCCTGATGAAACGTAACCACGAAGTTGAGATGTACCGGGACAAGATTCGTCAGTTGCGTGAACACCGTCCTGACCTGAGTCTCTCTTCAGACTTTATCGTAGGCTTCCCGGGTGAAACCGATGAAGACTTTGAAGACACCATGAACCTGATCAACGAGATCGGTTTCGATGCGTCGTTCAGTTTCATCTACAGCAAACGTCCGGGGACACCAGCATCGGATATGTCCGATGACGTTCCTGAGTCCACCAAAAAGCAGCGACTGCAAATTCTGCAGGAGCGAATCAATCAACAAGCCATGCAAATCAG
Source organism: Endozoicomonas sp. SESOKO4 (assembly GCF_024606275.1). Classification (NCBI taxonomy): domain Bacteria; kingdom Pseudomonadati; phylum Pseudomonadota; class Gammaproteobacteria; order Oceanospirillales; family Endozoicomonadaceae; genus Endozoicomonas; species Endozoicomonas sp. SESOKO4. The sequence goes on from NZ_JAHHPS010000167.1 coordinate 3,974, forward strand.
TCGTCGTTTGGTAGGCAGCACTCAGAAAATTCTGGTAACGGGCTACTCCAAGAAAGACCCTGGTGAACTGAGTGGCCGCACAGAGTGTAATCGTGTCGTTAACTTCAAGTGTGCAGAGCCTCGACTGATTGGTCGATTTGCCGAGGTTGAGATTGTTGAGGCTTTCCCTCACAGTTTGCGTGGCAGCCTGGTTGATTCTGAATTGGGTGTCGTGGCCTGATACTTTGTCAGGATGGCTGGTCTCAAACTCACCGGGGTCAGCCATCAATTGTCTTTTCCCGTCTTACTGAACTAATGGCAAGGCGGATGTCCTAAAATGCCGTTTGGGGTGGTTTTTCTACAGACTTGTCAGGTGTTTCCGTAAAAAATAAACTTATGAATAAAATAAGTGTTTAATATTTTTCTGCATTTGTCTGGGAAGCATTGTCAGTTCCTGTCCCCTTGAATTTCTATCTACAGCACAAATGCAGCGATATTCAAGAGGGCGAGCACAAAAATAGGCTTTGTGTTTTTCTAACTCATCGTTAAAGTCACAGTCCAAGTTTGGTTTTTCTGCTGCAGATTCTTCAGATGCATCTTCTTTCAAAACAGGAAGAACTCCATATCTAATAATGCTTCTGAGACCTAACTTAGAATGCTGCTCTGGATACTCTGACATAGCTGTAAGTAGAGGTTTGCCATGACCCATAAGAGAGTCAGGCTCAATTCCATTATTCCTTATTTGTTCAAACGCAAGTTCTCTGAGCTTTGGAAAATCATCCCATTTTTGTAAGCAAAGACTTTCTAGAGCAGTATCACCAGCGCCATTTGCTTCATTGCAATCTGCTCCACACTTAATCAAAAGTTTAATAATGCTTTCCAGCTTTTGGGAACGTTCGTCATCCATAGGGTTACGATCCATTGAATAGATCACATACCTCAATGGACTGATTCCGAATCTATCAGAAATATTAGGATTTAGCCCTTTATGCAACACAGTTTCCCAAGTCATTAAAGAATACCGATCTGGATAAATTGACATACCTAAAAGTAGACGTTCGCCATTAGACATAAGAGAGTCAGATTCAATTCCATTATTTCTTTTTTGTTCAAGCGCAAGTTCTCTGAGCTTTGGAAATTCATCCCATTTTTTTGAGAAAAGTATTTGTAGAGCAGTATCGCCATTGTAATTTGCTTGATTGCAATCTGCTCCATGCTTAATCAAAAGCTCAATAATAGGTACTAGTTCTTCAAAAGGAACATTTTCATTAGTGCTACTTTGTATTACTTCAATCAATGGGATCTCTTCACAATAAGAAATATTAGGATTTATCCCATTGTTCAATACAGTTTCCCAAGCCGTTAAAGAATACCGATCTGGATGAATTGACATAGCAAAAAGTAGAGGTTTGTCATCAAACATAAGAGAATCAGGTTCAATTCCATTATTTCTTACTTGTTCAAACGCAAGTTCTATGAGCTTTGGAAAATTACCCCATTCTTTTGAACAGAGTATTTGTAGAACAGTATCACCAGTGTTATTAAGTTGATTGCAATCTGCTCCACGCTTAATCAAAAGTTCAATAATAGGTGCTAGTTCTTTAAAAGGAACATCGTACTTAGTGCTACTTTGTATTACTTTAATCAATGGGGTCTCTCCAAAATAACCAGAAACATTAGGACTTAGCCCTTTATTCAATACAGCTTCCCAAGCCATTAAAGAACACCGATCTGGATGATGTGACATAGCTAAAAGTAGAGGTTCGCCATCAGACATAAGAGAGTCAGGTTCAATTCCATTATTTCTTTTTTGTTCAAGCGCAAGTTCTCTGAGGTGTGGTAAATCATCCCATCTATTTGAGCAAAGCATGTGTAAAGGAGAATGAAGAGAGCCATTTGAATAATTGCAATCCGCCCCATAGCTAATCAAAAGTTTAATAATGCTTACCAGCTTTTCGGAAGGTACGTTATCCGTAGAGCAATAATCTATTGAACGGATCACATACTGCAATGGACTGATCCCAACAGCATCAGAAATATCAGGCTTAATATTTTTCAAAACTTCTTCCCATCTTTCTAAGGAGTATCGCTCAGGACCAATACTCATTAATAGAAGGTCTGCTCTTCCAAGCCCACAATGAGAGTACTGTTGCGTCCCAACACTTTGACCAATTGCTCCAAACATACTGCATTCCTCCTTCTTTAATTCTCATATCATGACATTTAGATTGTTGGGTAGCTTGTTAGTTTCCCGGATAACCTAACCATATGGTTAAAACACCTAACAGAATTTTTCAGGGACTGTGAACCTCCTCCGTTTTAACAGACACTCAAACCTAACTGAAACGGTCAACTCATGCCTGCTTACAAAAACCGGGAAAAAACTCGCCAGCACACCAACGAATTTCATGTGTCGGCCGTTAGAATGTCCATTAGACCCAACAAAATGATGAAGGATGGCGCAAGATCGAATACTGGTTTACCTACGGGGGACTTCCACCCCATGAGTTCATGCTCATGCCGGACCAAATGCCTCCGGTTCCGTGCCTGGGCGGCATGGCTAAAGCAGGCGTCAGCCCTCCAAAATCGAACCAGGATCAATCTCTTGACATTAAAGGTATATCTTACAAATCCTTCAATGAGGGCAGCTCTTTTTGGTCCTGTTGAGGAAAGCCATGAAGCAATGGGGCCCTGACAGAAACCGCAATCTTCAGTCAGTGGGTACATAATACCGATATAGAAAACTTACACTATGCTCGTTAGAAGGCAGGTGAAGTTGATATAGTTTGGTTAAATCTTGCAACTCAAAAACCTTGCTGGTGTGTCGAAGTAAAGTGGTCTGATTTACCATGTTCTGACTCCAGAGTTCTAAAGGGGATTATCGCGTTCATAAAACAGCATGATTTAGTTGATGGCTTTCTGACACTCCCCGCCCTATCGAGGGTGTCGCAAAACTCCAACAGCTCGTTACCATGCTCTGAGGTCGTCATTCCCGCGAAGGAGGGCGTTGCAAAAGCCCTACTTCGCGGGAATGACGAGAATGAAGGCGGGAATGACGAGAATGAAGGCGGGAATGACGA
>NZ_JAHHPS010000168.1:0-1961 GCF_024606275.1 Endozoicomonas sp. SESOKO4
CTTCTTTCCAATCTTCCGCCAGATCATTCAGCGGCGTTCCCCATGGCGCCAGAACCTGAGCGGAGTAGCCAGCAGGTACAGAGACAGCATCGGTTTTGGAGCCGGAAATAGAGTCAAAGCCGAGGGAGAGATCTGATGAAACAACATCATCGGAGTCATCGTTACAGCCGGTTAAACCAAAACTGGCCAGCGCAGTAAATGCTGCCAGCGCACCGCCACGTTTTAAAACACCCCGACGAGTTAATTCTTTTTCCAGCACTGCCGAGATTGGTCGATTATCACTGGAGTTGTATACCGTTGGATCAAAAGTATGTTTGCTCATGTCATCTCTACTCGTTCAAGCCAGCTTTATTTTTTGTTTAATATCCTCTAAAGCAGGCTCATTAAACGACACAAGCATTACAGTAAAATGTATGCAATATTACAGAATTAAAATAATCCTCTGACTTAAATGATGGCGCTGGAAGACTCGAGACAAAAAGTACATAAAAAAATACCCGTGGGATGAAACCCGCGGGTATTTTTTTATCAGGCGTCGCTAAAGCCAAACTTATTCAGCTTCAACGAATACCTTGATGGTCGCTGCAACGTCGGTGTGCAACTGGATGGCGATGTCGTATTCACCAGTAGCGCGGATAGGACCTTCGCCCATGCGAATTTCGCTCTTGGCTACTGCAACGCCAGCGCCAGTAATGGCTTCAGCCAGATCACGTGAACCGATAGAACCGAACAGTTTGCCTTCGTCGCCCGCTTTGGCGGTCAGGGTCAGTTCGATTTCAGCCATTTCAGCTGCACGCTTTTCAGCAGCAGCCAGCTTTTCGTTAGCAGCCTTTTCCAGCTCGGCACGACGAGCTTCAAAAGCTTCAACATTTTCCTTGGTAGCAGGCACAGCCTTGCTGAAAGGAATCAGAAAGTTACGACCGTAACCGGCTTTAACGGTTACCTTGTCGCCCAGGTTGCCAAGGTTGGCAACTCTCTCAAGCAGGATAACGTCCATCGCTAGCCTCTTACCTTATACCTAGTGCCTGTCAGCCCTGAATCTGCTGATTCACGCGGTTGCGAAAATCAAACAGACTGTCAAGACAAGCAGTCAAAACAATAACCGGGTATGCCAGTTGCGTAAGGGTGATCAACAGCATATATAAGCCAATCAACCAGAAGCTGCCCCGTTGGCGCAGTTTTACCAGCCCGTGGACCAGTGCCAAACCTGCGATAAACAGTGGCAACGATGCGATGGGTACCAGGGCAGTCAACATGGGTGACAATGCCGACCCCATCAAAGTTATGATCAGAAGACCTACCCCAACAGCTGCGGGCAACCGCACCTTGCGGAATTCTTCACCGAATCCACCAGGGTTGAACAGATCGGCCTGCCAGGAACGCGCCAGCATCAGAGCCAGGACACAAAACAGTATGTGCACCCAGGCCAGAGCACCCGCGACGCCGTATTCCAGAATCTGTCTCAGATGATCACCCAGTTGCAGAGTCTCTTCGCTGCCACTGCTCTGGAGACTCTTTTTCAAAAACTCCATCACAGTGTCAGTCATGGCACTGATCATCTGGGGTGATATCTGGTACATGGCAAAAGCCACGAGGCCTCCCAGCGGCACAACGGCCAGCAAGGTTTTCGGCCATGAGACAGTCTGGCGCAGGACACAAGCCAGCAACGACGTGGTTACCAGCCCAATCAATACGCTGTACTGACCAAAGGCGGCCCAGGCTATTCCGGGCAACAGAGCCCATATCAGGACTTTCAGCCCGTGGTCAATGCCGCGACGCAGTACCACCAGGGATACAATGGCCGCACTTAACCAGAAAAGCATGGGAATACAGGCAAATATGACCGCCAGAAACAATGAATGTTTCGGGCTTTTCATTACCAGTTCCGCCAGTTTACGCATCAAGCAATACCTTCAGTTCCAGAGTTTGCCGACTGATCAGTGACGATCAGTGTATGGCAG
>NZ_JAHHPS010000169.1:0-2048 GCF_024606275.1 Endozoicomonas sp. SESOKO4
GCCATCATGGTTGTCCTGTAAAATACCGTTGGGTCTGTCGACCTGCGCAAAAACATGACGTTCTTTTCCTGAGGCCGCAATCCGAACCAGCCGACCTCTCTCCTGACCGACCTCTGAAATAATTAGACTGCCGTCGTTTAGTATCAAAACGGACTCAGGATACTCCAGCCCTTCAACAAAAATCATACTAATCCTCTTTAGCTTGTTCGCTGTGTTTGCCGTGACCGAAAAAACGTTACCTCTATCGGGGAGGTATAAAAACAGCTTCAGTCGCTTGTGAACGTTCATGTGGAGAGACAGTTTAGATACAGATGGTGCTTCTTTGTTTAGAACAATAAGAAACAAACTGTAGGGAGATATAGCTATACAGGGTATTATTTAGTCTCTAATAGAATTAATAAAAACACTTAAAGAGCAATAAATTATTAACTGATAGTATTCAGACTTCAGCGTGAGCTGCATTTTCAGCTCGTGACTGTTTGATGTGACTCGGGGGAAATGCAGCAACTATGAGTCGTCCGGCCAGAGCCGTCATCCATCTTGACGCTCTCAAGTATAACTATCGACTGGCTAAATCACTGGCAGCCGGGGGCAATGTTCTGGCCGTTGTAAAAGCTGACGCTTATGGTCATGGTGCCATCCGCTGTGCACAGTCGCTGTCAGAGGAAGCCGACGGATTTGCGGTGGCCTGCATTGAAGAAGCCCTGGAGCTGAGGGCAGCCGGCGTCAGAAACCGCCTGCTTATTCTCGAAGGATTCTTTGATCCTTGCGAACTCACAGAGATTGCCTCAGAAAACCTTGATATTGTCGTCCAAAGTCCGGAGCAGATAAAACAACTTGAACAAACACGACTGGAGAAGCCGGTCAGGGTCTGGCTGAAAATGGACTCTGGCATGCACAGGGTAGGTATTCTTCCCGGTCACTATCGCGATGCCTGGACAAGGCTTGAGCAACTGCCCTGGATCAGCGAGATTCTGTTGATGACTCATCTGGCCTGTGCCGACGAAACAGACAATGGCTACACCCTGCAGCAGCTTGAAGTTTTTGAGCAGCATACCCTTGGATTACCCGGTGAGAGAAGTATTGCCAATTCAGCTGGTCTTATTCATTGCGCTGGTGCCAGAACCGACTGGAGCCGACCGGGTCTTATGCTTTACGGCGCCTCTCCTTTCGATCGTTCTCATGATATTGAATACAGGCTCAAGCCTGTGATGGAAGTTCATTCAGCCATCATCAATATCAAGGAGGTTCCTGCTGGCAGCCAGGTAGGTTATGCCGGTACAGCAGTCACCAACAAAACGACTCGTTTGGGTGTCATAGCCATGGGTTATGCCGATGGCTACCCTCTCGCTCCTAATGGCACACCTGTACTCGTCAATGGCCAGCCAGTGCCACTGACGGGTCGAGTCTCTATGGATATGCTCACGGTTGATCTGTCAGAAATGGCGGATGCGAAAGTGGGAGACTCTGCCTTGCTCTGGGGTAAAGGCCTGCCAGTGACTGAAATTGCAAGACATGCCGGTACCATCCCCTACCAGCTGTTCTGTAACATTAGCCGGGTTTCCGTCTCATACACTCAGCCGGTTCAGTGTAAGGAGGCTGTCTGAGTCAATTTAAAAAAATAGCTATCCTTTTGGCCAGAAAATATGAATGACCGAAGTATCTGTCCAATCCTTTACATTGCAGAACCGATTCAGCCCTTGTATATTTTCTGCCCGTGCCATACTCTTCTTAACCCGTGGCTGAAGCACTTTTATGACGGCCAGAAGCCACGGTCTAAAGGGCATCAGAGTGTACAGACACTTGTGACAATCCGGTCATTTGCACCATGCCCAAAATTACCTGAATCAGACGATTGCTGAAATGAGAAGTCGAAAAGAAGTCGTCCGGCAACTGGACAGGATTGATCGTAATATTCTTCGAACACTCCAGGAAAACGGCCGTATTTCCTACGTGGATCTGGCAGACCGGGTGGGACTGAGTACCACACCCTGCATGGAAAGGGTCAAGCGTCTCGAGCGTGAAGGCATTATTCAGGACTATAGTGC
>NZ_JAHHPS010000170.1:0-1745 GCF_024606275.1 Endozoicomonas sp. SESOKO4
ACCATAGTCAGTCATACCAAGAGGGCGGAAGGAAGAGCCTTTGAGTTGGATGGTTGCTCCTGAGGCTTCCCAACCGGATGATTCTGATGGCTGGCCCTGATGTTGGTCTCGTCCAGAACCCGTTATCATTTTGATCATAGCAAACGAGAGGTCCACCTGTGTCAGCATAGGGGTTATCTCTTTTTGTTCCATCGATTTAAGCGACAGTGAATCAAGATTCCAATAGTTTTTTAAAAGCCAAACGACAGCGACAACCACTGCTAAAGGTAACCATGAATAAGAATTGGAGCACAGAGGGACAATTTTGGTGTTCAGGGTCAGTTCGTAACCCGTCAGCAGATGAGTGATGTAAAGCCATTGCCAGAAAGTCGATTCAATGATGGTTGTTTTTACCCCATAATCTTGATTGTCATGAAGCAGCGACTCTGAAACAACATAGCCATTTGTTTCAGTGATGTCTGGAAGTGTATGCCGATCGCACTTTATAGAAAAGCTCTGGTTGGAAAAAACTGCATTCTCTTCAAACTTGACAATAAAACGCTCTGTCCATGGTTCAGCCTGACAGACGACAGATAACAGCAACGACAGCATTGCCGCAGAGAGTGAGTGTTTAATCTTTCTATCCTTGCCTTCCGGTCTACAGAGAGGAAGGATAGAACAAGAAAAGTAGTGTGGTATTCGCTTCTGTGGTCCAGCAGGGCCTTTATTGTGCCTTTCCGGGAAAGATAAATCTGGCTCTGGATCCGTAGGGATGATGCAGTGGTTGTCTGCTGTTTTTCCGAGTGGGTAAGCGTACGGGAAATAACGGATTCTCCGTGAAAACTATCCAGATTGAGTGGCCCGTAAGGGGCAGTTGTATAGTCGGCCTGTGTAATGTTTAGAGGCTCAAAATGACCAATGCAACTAAAGCAGTGCCCATCAGCCAAATGAGGGCATGAGCTTTCTGCGGAATTCAGCGGCCATTCATCGGGCCATCTGCTATTCGATGATGGTCGGAATTGACAAATACCATGACAGGGATTGGCGAAACAATTTAAGCCCAGAGTATGTGAGTGTTGTGGAGGGTCTCCACTACCGCTGCCAAAGCCAGAACACACGAGGTCATTGAGAGAGCCTGTGGATTGGGTGATTACCTCTGAGGCTCTCCGGCCGGATGGTTCTGATGGCTGGCCTTTCTGTTGGTCTTGCCCGGAACCCAATGTCACCAACAATCGAGTTTGAGTGACGACAAACAGTGACAATAACAGCAACAGTGGTGCTGTAAAGAGTGAGTGTTTAGTAATTCTATCCCTGTGCTGGCTTACAGAGAGGAAGGATAGAATAGGACAATCAGTGTGTTTTTGTCTTTTGGACGTTCTGGGCTATTCTCGCAAAATCGCTAATCCTAATGACGGGTAGAGGGTTAAATAAGATCCCTCTGTAGGGGACAATTTAGAGACAAAGCGTGATATGAAAGGGTAAATAGGTGGCCAATACCAAGTATTCTGCAAGCATCCCGTATTGCCCGAACTATGGGGCATGGTACCGAGATCAACTCCAGGCGTAAACGTCTCAAGCGCTTCTTCGTCCGGAGTGGCGTTAATAAGCTCGCAGTTATACCTGCTGGCGAGTACCCGCTCTCCCTTTTATATCAGGATTCGTTACGAAATTGTCCCCTACCTATAGCCGAAAGAGCGCTCCCTGCGACTTAGCAGGGAGGTGAATTTCGTCAGCCCGTCAGGGCTGATCCTGGTTCTCAATATACT
>NZ_JAHHPS010000171.1:0-3275 GCF_024606275.1 Endozoicomonas sp. SESOKO4
GTAGCCTCCAGGGATGGTTTGTCAGTGGCTACCTCTTCCCCGGTAGCCTCCAGGGCTGGTTTGTCAGTGGCTACCTCTGGTTCAGGAATGTATCGGGGTTCAGATCCCCGGGCGATTTGTCGGTCAAGCTCATTCTCAATGGCGGCAATACGCTCATCAACGTATGGCCGACCCGCCATATCAACGCCTCTATCCAGCCACCGGAGTTTTGCTTCAATGAGCCCGATCTTATCCTCCTCATTGAAACAACGCTCGCAGTTAATGTTGAGTTGACGAGCAATTTTATTGTTTCTCTCTCTTCTGAAATCTTTACTGCCATGGATGTCGTTTGCTTCTTTGTCTAATGCCTGAATTTTGCTTTTTAGGGCATTCTTCTGGTGCTTCAGGCTGGTACCTTTGTCAAATTCTACTTTCAGAACTAAAGCCAGTTCTGCAACTGTATCCTTGCCTCTTTCTTTAGCAGCAGGGTTTTCACTCTTGTCGATGTTCAGCTCGTTTTCTACAGCTTCAAGCATCCTTTCCTGTTGTCTTAAAACACGCGCATCCGGTAGCGGGTCGTCGACATAAAGGTCAAGAAAATCTCGAAGGTTCCAGGCTCTTGCTTTCTCGTCGTTGCTCCACTCCATGTCTATTTTCCAGATGAAAGCTTCCATCTCACGAAGCATGTATTCCGGGATTTCACAGTCAAATATATGGCGAACTCTGTTAAGTCTTGTTACTTTGTTATCCTCTTTGTTAACTTCGATTTCTAATATTTCTTCTACTCTTTCCAGTGTATCCAGAGCCTCCTGTTCTGCCTCTTCTATGGCTTTTGTTGCGTATGAGTGAATGTTCTCAGAAATGGCGTTACGACGATGATACACATCGTCCTTGCTATTGAGTCCATCCATCTTTAGGGCTTTTTCCACTGCAGTCAGTTTCTCAAGTACTTCAGGCATGGTTTCGGGGTGGGCTGGTCTTCGATCAATTTCTTCTTCCGAACCTGCAATTGTCTCAGGTTGTTGACGCTGACCTTGTTCCCGGTCAGTGATTGATATAAGTTTTTGAGCAAGTTCCGACATTCTCAAGCTTTGCCTGATACTTTGAGAGGCTGATGCCAGTGTGTGCTCTGTCAATTCATTTTGCTTTGCGAGCAATGCCTCTGTTGTCCTGAGGTTCTCTAACTGGTTTTCTATCTCCAGTAGCTGCCCGACAAAGTCGCCGATCACTTTGGCCACAAAGCCCTCGTTCTGGCCGGAAGAATCATCAAAAGGATCATTAAAATCACCGCCATACGGATTGGTGCGAAAGGGCGCAACTTCGTGAATAGTCTGAACAAGGTGCCGGTTAGTCAGGAAATTTCTAAGAACAGGTTTGAAGCCGAAGTGTCTTAACAGTTGAATATGCAGCCAGGTTGGCGTGATGTACTGCGAAGTGAAACTGACGTGTGTCATTGTGAATTCGACTTCATCTGCTCCATCTGAAGTAGCACTGGCCAATGCCTGCTGAAGATTTTCAAAGAATGCAAGCTCTACTACCTTATCATCGTATTCTTCACCGATGTCGAGTCCGGCATCGTGCTTTGCAGATAAACCCTCCAGTATCGTCATCTGCCTGCTTCGAATGATGTACCGGTAGCTTTTGACTTTGTCTTTTTTAACCTTTGCCGTGTACTTATGATCATAACCGATATGCCCCTCCCAGACGTCACGGAGCCCTTCAACGAGAGCGATATCGGTGGGGTTCTGTTTCTGACCACGGAAAACAATAATATCTCCCGGAGTCTCAGTCACTTCCAGTTTTGGATAACCAGCAGGTACAGCATAAGCCTGGGTCTCATCCTCGACGTGTACAACATAGCCGACGGGTTGATGGTATGACAAAAAATCCTCCAGAGCTCCCCGTTGTAGATCTTTCCCGAGAACATGAACCCGGGTATAGGCAGAGGTGGCCGCTGCGAAAAGCGCATCATCATTGACAAAAAGCGATTGACCCAGTCGCTTTAACTCAGGAGGCTGATCACCTGCTGCGATAAAACGCATGAAAGTGCGCCCGTTCACTTCAACCTTGTCTACCTCAAGGGTGGCAAGGGCAACATAGCTATCGGCTCCGCCAAGCTTTCCTGCTATTTTATTCGCACCTTTCAGCACTCCCACCAGATTAACGGGGCTGGCCATTCCAGTAAACGGTTCTAATGTCCAGGTGTCTCCTGATTGAGCGCAAACAGTCTCAATTGAATCCTGATGGGTCATACTGTCTCTGACTTCGATAAGCAGTTTCTCTTCTGCAAGGTTATGGGTAAACCTGAAGACCCCTTCATTACCTACCTTCAGGACTTTGGTGTACTTCAGAGCAACGTCATTCTCGTCTGTTTCAAACTGATCAACACTGGAAACGCCACCCTCGATGCCAGAAAGGACGTCTGTGAAGCCTTCAGAAGGAATGTCATAGCCTGCTCTGACTTCGGTCTGGTCAGGATAGGTAGTGGTAAAGGATTTAGGTATTGGCTGCGAGTCATCATCCAGAGTTGGCTTAACGATGACCTCGCTCTGGGTAAACTCTACCTGTTCATTGCCCGAAATATCGACAGATTTTGTCTGCAGCTTGCGATCGGCCAGTGCGTCTGTAGCCATGATGGAGGAGCTGATGGCAACTGCTACTGCAAGGCTTAATGCATTGGGGCGGGCATGTGTCATGGTATTACCTCGAGGCTGGGTATTTTTATTACTGTGAAAAGCGATTGCCACACCGGGGGAGGAAGCGACTTATTAATCGCTTACGGCTGTCAATTGCTTATCTGAGTAGCTTCAAGGCTTTTCTACCGGAGCAGTCTCTGTGGGCTCAGAAGGAAAGGTTACACTTGACGCCAGCACTGGTGTTTCATTAGTCAACTGTCTGGTAATCATGTTAGTTGTTTGTTGCGTGATTAATTCACCATAGCTTTCCTACTTGTCCCACTTCTCATCAGCTTTAATTTGGTCGCCAGAGATGGCAGTCAAAAAGCTTGATTGATGGAGATTCCTCTTGTCATTAACAGGCGTTTTCTACTATCGCCCAGCTGCTACTCGTGGAAGGCACCAAAAGTGTAGAAGTAAGGAATACTTTCTGCATGGGAAAAAGACCATTTGGGCATAATTTCCCTGAAATATTTCTCCCAGCCATTTTCATACGTTGCCATGGTGCGATCACGTCGTTCACGGAACTGAAGATAATGCTCGTTCCGGGTCCAGCCATACATCGCGTTGTTGGCTTTAACACGGTTTGCATAGTCTTCATCGGTTTCACCATAGTGTTGA
>NZ_JAHHPS010000172.1:0-6356 GCF_024606275.1 Endozoicomonas sp. SESOKO4
GCGGGGCGAGTAGTGGTTGCTGCTTCTGTTGCATTGGCTGTGCTGCTGGGTGTGAAAAATTACAATTCTACCCCTGAAGCTCTGCCTCTGGTAGCATCGGTAACTGATCAAACGACATTGTCACAACCAGTACAAATTGCTCAAAACGGCTACGGTGCTGCTGGAATTCAGGCGGGATACAGTTCTCGTCAGCATGACAGTATTACCCCGGAACAGCTCGCACAGGCACAGAGTGTTGCTGACAGGGCTATCAGGGAGCGTTTCAGGGCGTATGCGCTTCAGCATGCTGAAATGAGTGCCATGAATTCAGGACAGGGAATCCTCCCTTTTGCGCGCTTGACCACTTTTGAATCACAATGAGTCTATGAAAGGAATTCGATTGAATAGGGGGCATTTAATGCCTTTGCTGCTGGTCTTACTGGTAGCACTGGAGGGTCACGCATTTCCTGTTGACCAATCATCAGAACCTGCTGGTCAGTCATCAAAGCCTGCCGGTCAGTCATCAAAGTCTGTCGGCCAGTCATCAAAGTCTGCCGATACGCCTGAGAAATGGTTGGAAACCATGATTCAAGCCACTCAAAATCTTACCTATCGCGGACACTTTGTTTACCAACAGGGTGCTAACCTAGAAACCCTGGCAGTGGCGCACACGCTTCAAAAAGTGGGTGGCAAGTCAGAAGAGCTGGAAAGTATTGCTTTTCTGGATGGATTGCCCAGAGAGATGGTTCGTCAGGGAAAGATTATCACTTTCGCCAGTGCTGGAAGAGAACCCACAAGATTTGAACATGAGTCTCTGGTTCCGATGGTGGGACGTTTTACTTCCGGTCATTTTGACAACCATTACAAGCTGAAGCCAGCCGCTCTGGATCGTATAGCGGGTCGGGAAGCTGTTCAGCTGCTGGTGGTGCCAACGGATCGGTTTCGTTATGGTTACCAATTATGGCTGGATCGTCGAACCGGTCTGCTCCTCAAGTCCGTAATGGTAGATAGTGAAGGCAGGATCATTGAGAGAATGCAATTCACCAGCCTTGAGCTTCCGGGAAACCTGACCTCTCAAGAGCTGGAGCGCTTAAAGCGAAAACTGCCTGCATCAACAGGTAAGAATGTGGTAAAACTGAGTGGCAAATCCGTTCCTGGAAAGGCGGAATGGAGCTGGGAAACTGGTTGGATACCTGAAGGTTTTTCGCCTCATGGTCACAGCAGCAGAAACTCAGCCGTCAGCAGTCAGAAAGTGGATACTCTGAACTTTTCTGATGGATTGGCCAGCTTTTCAGTATTTGTTGAGCCCGACGAAACACGGGTATTGAGTCAGGCCACCGAGCAGATAGGCTCTATGGCAGCAGTATCCAAAGTGTTCCGTAACGGTGAAAAGTACTTTCATGTCACTGTTCTGGGTGAGATTCCACTGGGTACGGCCGAGAGGATAGCAGTTTCAGTTCGCCCCAGAGAGCAGAGTCAGAAGGCAGATAAATGATCGAAGAAAAAGGCAGGGTTGTGGCCGTTGGACAGGATGATGTCTGGGTAGAGACCATTCGCAAAAGCACCTGTTCCAGTTGCAGTGCACGTAATGGCTGTGGTCAGAGTCTGCTTGAGAGGTATCGCCCCAATAGGCAGCAGTCGTACATCCGCGCTATGAATGGCTTCTCCATTCAAGAGAATGATCAGGTCGTTATTGGTATACCCGAAAGTGCCCTCATGAGAGCATCGGTTCTCCTTTATCTGTTGCCATTGATAGGCATGATGGGGTCAATCTGGCTTGCCACTGTTACTGGCTGGAATGATTTTTACACTGTCTTGTCTGCTATAGCAGGCCTTGCACTCGGGTTTATTCCCGTACGTATGCGGGGTCAATCAACCAGCGACATGTGTCGCGTTAGAGTGATAAAGGTACTACCCCGGAAGGTGGTCGAGCCTGAATTAATGAAAACCGGCCAGTCCTGGTCAGCATAAACATTATAATTTTTCATCCACATTACCCATGCTGGGTCTCTAATCACAAGGTGTAAGGAGAAGTCAGGTTCATGAACAGGGTCAACCTTCTCTTCAGGAACTTTATTTGTTTTCTGAGTCTCTCGCTGCTTTCGGTGCAAATGGTTCAGGCCAGTGAACTACCGGACTTTGCCCGATTGTTCGAAGAGGCCTCGCCCGCTGTCGTTAATATCAGTACACTTGCGGCCCCAAAACAGGGGCGTGCGCAAATTTATGGTCCGGGTGGCGAAGAGTTGCCCGAGATATTTCGTCGCTATTTCGGTTTGCCCATGCCTGATGCTCCCTCTGGTAAGCCGCAACCAATGTCTCTGGGTTCCGGATTTATCATCTCTAATGATGGTTATATCCTCACCAACAATCATGTGGTTCAAGGTGCAGAAAAAATCATTGTCAGGCTGCATGATCGCAGTGAGAAAGTCGCCAGGCTGATTGGTGCCGACAAACGTTCCGACCTGGCGTTGCTGAAAATTGAGAGCAAAGGCAATTTGCCTGTCGTGAAGATGGGCGACTCTCATGATGTCAGACCGGGTCAGTGGGTGGCAGCTATTGGCTCGCCATTCAACTTCGAATACTCCATCACCAAAGGTATTGTCAGCGCTCTCAACAGGAGTCTGCCCAGTGATGCCTATGTTCCATTCATTCAGTCAGATGTGCCGATTAATCCAGGTAATTCCGGTGGCCCGCTGTTCAACATGAAGGGCGAAGTGATCGGTATTAATTCCCAGATATTTACCCGCTCTGGCGGTTTCATGGGGCTGTCTTTTGCTATTCCATCGGATCATGTTGAGTGGGCTATTGAACAGCTGAAGGAAAAAGGTTACGTCACACGTGGCTGGCTAGGTGTAGCTATCCAGGAAGTGGATCGCGACCTGGCAGAGTCTTTTGGTCTTGAAAAGCCAAAGGGGGCCCTAATCAGTCAGGTTGTGCCCAGTGGTCCCGCGGACAAAGCCAAGTTGCATCCTGGTGATATCATTACCAGTGTCAATGGCCGTGAAATTATGAGTTCTGGTGCTCTTCCCATGGCTATTGGAGTCATCAAACCCGGTGACAAAGCAGCTCTTGAACTGATTCGCGAAGGCAAGAAAGAAATCGTTAAGGTAAAAGTGGGTGAGTTGCCCGATGAGCAAAGCCAGCATTCAGAGCATCCTGCTCTGGACACGGATAAGAAAGAGAATCGTCTTGGCATTCAGGTCGAGGGTCTGAATGATGACTATCGCAACAAGTTGCGTCTAAACAAGGATATCAAAGGAGTGGTGCTGACTGGTGAGATTTTAGGTGTGGGTCGATCCATTGGTCTTCGTCAGGGAGACGTTATCACAGATCTGAACAATAACCGTATTGAATCGGTCAAGGACTTTAATAAGGTGGTGGCTGATCTTCCAAAGGATCGCCCTGTTTCCATGAGGGTGATTCGAAGTGGGCAATCTGGTTACATCACGTTCCGACTGACCGAGTAACCAGGCTTTGATCAGGGTTTCAAGTCTTCAGGGGTGATCTGTATCTTCAGATGCTGTAGACTCCGCCTCTATATACAGCAGCTTCGCGCCTTTATTTCAGGCTCGCAGATTCCCTGCAAGCTGAACAACAGTCCTCGTGAAAGAGATTGAACTCTGAGCGGGGACAAATTTTTTGTAGTGATGCAATCGTGAGCGACTTAAGTCATATCAGGAACTTCTCCATAATTGCCCATATCGACCACGGTAAGTCGACGCTGGCAGATCGCTTTATCCAGACCTGTGGAGGGTTAAGTGATCGTGAAATGCAAGCTCAGGTTCTCGACTCCATGGAGCTTGAGCGTGAGCGTGGTATTACCATTAAGGCTCAGAGTGTCACACTGGATTATACCGCCAAAGACGGTATCACCTATCAGCTAAATTTCATCGATACACCCGGGCACGTTGATTTTTCCTATGAAGTTTCACGTTCTCTATCCGCTTGTGAAGGTGCTCTTTTAGTGGTGGATGCCGCCCAGGGCGTTGAAGCACAGTCTGTGGCGAACTGCTACACCGCAATCGAGCAGGGGCTGGAAGTGATGCCAGTACTCAATAAAATGGATTTGCCTCAGGCAGAACCTGAGCGTGTGGCGCAGGAAATCGAAGAAATTATCGGTATCGATGCCCTGGATGCCGTCCGCTGTTCTGCCAAGAGTGGTCTGGGTATTGACGATGTGCTTGAACGTCTGGTTCAGACCATCCCTGCGCCGCAAGGCGATATCGACGGTGAGTTGCAGGCCCTGATTATTGATTCCTGGTTTGATAATTATCTGGGTATTGTATCACTGGTGCGTGTCAAGAACGGCACCTTGAAGAAAGGCGACAAGGTGCTTGTTAAATCGACCGGTCAGACCCATGGCGTAGATAATGTGGGTATCTTCTCTCCAAAGATGAACGCTATCGGCGAACTGAAAGCGGGTGAGGTGGGCTATGTTATTGCTGGTATCAAGGACATTCATGGTGCACCTGTAGGTGATACCCTGACGCTGGCAAAAACACCGGATGTTCCGGAACTACCAGGTTTTCAGAAGGTCAAACCTCAGGTCTATGCTGGCCTTTTTCCGGTCAGCTCAGACGACTTTGAGTCTTTCCGTGAAGCTTTGGAAAAACTTAGTCTTAATGATGCTTCTCTGTTCTACGAACCTGAGAGCAGTGATGCCCTGGGCTTTGGTTTCCGCTGTGGCTTCCTCGGTATGCTGCATATGGAAATTATTCAGGAGCGTCTTGAGCGTGAATACAACCTGGATCTGATTACCACTGCGCCGACAGTAATCTACGAGGTTGAGCTGAAAAATGGCGATCTGATTGAGGTGGACAACCCATCTAAACTGCCAGATCCTGCCGGTATCCAGGAAATCAGGGAGCCTATTGTTCAGGCGAATATTCTGGTTCCCCAGGATTATCTTGGTAATGTGATCTCCCTGTGTGTAGAACGTCGGGGTGTTCAGAAAGACATGCAGTTCACTGGCAGTCAGGTAGCAATAACCTATGATATGCCTATGAACGAGGTGGTTCTGGATTTCTTTGACCGCCTGAAGTCTGTCAGTCGCGGATTTGCGTCTTTGGACTACAGTTTTGATCGTTTTGAGATGGCCAACATGGTGAAACTGGATATTCTGATCAACGGTGAGAAAGTCGACGCACTGGCTCTTATTGCTCATAGAGATCATGCTGTCTCCAGGGGGCGTTCGCTGGCTGAAAAGATGAAAGAGATCATCCCTCGCCAGATGTTTGACGTCGCCATTCAGGCTGCAGTAGGTGGTCAGATTTGTGCACGAACCACTGTCAAGGCGCTGCGCAAGAATGTAACTGCAAAATGTTACGGTGGTGATGCATCTCGTAAGCGTAAACTGCTTGAGAAGCAGAAAGCGGGTAAGAAGCGAATGAAACAGGTGGGTCGAGTTGAAATCCCTCAGGAAGCTTTTCTTGCTGTACTAAAAGTCGATAAATAATTGACCTATGGACGAGAAATTTCAGGTGTTCTAATTGAGTAGCTTGTCAAAATCGGCGGGCTTTTCGTAAACATGACGAACTATTCCGTTGAAGCATTGTTAACTCCCGCTTCAACAGTAATATTGGTAGAAAAAAGATCGGGTATCTGAGAACAAATAACCATGGATATTAATTTTCCACTGCTTCTGGTGCTGGCGGTTTTTATTACAGGTCTGGTTGCGCTGTTCGACAGGCTGGTATTATTGCCTAAAAGAAAGGCGGCTATTGAGAGCTTTAAGTCCGGTATGGGTTCTGAGCCTGATCAGGAAGCCCTGGCCAGACTGGAGAGAGAACCCGGTATTGTTGAAACCTGCAAGTCGATATTTCCGGTTTTGACACTGGTGCTGGTAGTGCGATCTTTTCTGTTTGAGCCCTTTCAAATTCCCTCGGGTTCCATGATCCCAACCCTTCAGGTGGGGGACTTTATTTTGGTGAACAAGTTTGAATACGGACTTCGTCTGCCGGTCATTGGTACCAAAATTGTTTCCATCAATGAGCCTCAACGCGGCGATGTTATGGTGTTCAAGGAACCAGATAATCCGAATATCAATTTCATCAAGCGAGTGATTGGTATACCGGGTGATGAAATTCGCTATTTGAACAAGAAGCTGACTATTAATGGCCAGCCTGTTCCTGAGAAATACATTGCCCAGCTGAGAGATCAGAGTCGAGCTTATCAGTTGTTTGAAGAGAGCATTGATGGCAAAAGCTTTGAAATTCGCAAAGACCTTGGTGTCAGAAGTCTGCGGGCTGAAGGTGTTTGGGTCATACCCCATGGGCAGTATTTCATGATGGGTGATAACCGTGATCGAAGCAACGATAGTCGTTACTGGGGGACCGTGCCCGAGAAAAATATTGTCGGTAAAGCGGTTTATATCTGGA
>NZ_JAHHPS010000173.1:0-11238 GCF_024606275.1 Endozoicomonas sp. SESOKO4
CGAACTCCGCAGGCTTAACATTCCTCCAGCCCGGAGGTAGGTCTGCAAGAGACGGAAAGAATGATAATTTATGGGCTTGCTCTGCGCAAGCCGAGCTATCCATCACCGTCCTCAAAGTACGGGGCTTTTCGCTCAGTTTGGGTAATCTTTCATCTTTTCAGGCTGACTTTCGTATATCTCATCAACCGTCTGCTGAAAGTCCTTTCTTGGCGGAGGTGGAATGTACCTACTCACTTTTTTATCTCAAATCAATCAATTATTGAGCTATGAATATAGATTAATAACAAGAACAACTCAAAAAGTTAATAATATGAGATTAAAAAAAGACCTCATGCCACAAACATCTCATGAAAACGCTAAAAAAGGGCTCATCGAGCCCGTCGCCACTTAGTAGGCAGCCTGAACAACATCAAACCAGCGAGCACAGAACCAAATATTACCGCTTCGGTATAGTCACTTTTTGACAGCCAGACAAAATGCAAAACCGCCAGACCCGCAGCCAGATAGACCAGCTTATGCAACTTCACCCACTTTTTCCCTAACCGGCGCATCATGGCCTTGGTTGATGTGACTCCCAGTACAGAGAGTATCAGGATCGCAAAAGCACCCGCCATGACATAAGGACGCTGATAGAGATCTTCCAACAGTGTTTGCCACTGCCAGCCCAGCAAGAATGCAAGATAAGCCATTACATGCAGTACTGCATAAAAGAGTGCGAAGAGCCCGATCATTCTCCGGAACCGGATCAGCTTGTTAATCCCTGTTATTTTTCTTACCGGGGTAACTGCCAGACTGATGCAAAGAAAGATTAAAGCCCACTCGCCCAAATCCCGGGTCAGGGTATTCGCCGGGTCGGGTCCCAGTTGATGAGTGATAACAGCATTGATCAGCCAGACCAATGGCACCAGACATATTGGAAAAACAAGCCATTTTAACTTTGCAACCCAGTCCATCACACGACCTTTAATAGAATTTCCTGAGATCCATCCCCTTGTAGAGATGAGCCACTTCTTCGCCATAGCCATTGAACTTTTGCGTTTCAATCTGGTTTGGCTCCCAGATGGAGTTAGGCAATCTGCGCTCTTGCTTCTGGCTCCAGCGCGGATGATCGACTTCAGGATTCACATTGGCATAAAAACCATACTCGCTCGGACCTGATTTAACCCAAGTGGTTTGTGGCATGGTTTCAGTAAAACGGATTTTGACAATGGACTTGATACTCTTAAAGCCATACTTCCAGGGAACAACCAGTCTCAGAGGGGCACCATTTTGCGGCGGCAGTGTCTTGCCGTATAGGCCAATAGCCATAAAAGCCAGAGGGTTCATGGCTTCATCTATTCTCAGCCCTTCGACATACGGGTATTTAATGGCACTGAGACGGGAGCGTTGACCCGGCATCTGTTCAGGATCATAGAGTGTTTCGAACTGAACGAATCTGGCCCTGGAATTGGGTTGAAAACGCTTGAACATGTTGGCCAATGACACACCCACCCAGGGAATAACCATCGACCAGGCTTCTACACAGCGAAGACGGTAGATTCTTTCCTCAACATCGTGGGGCTTGAGTATATCTTCCAGAGTGTATTTACCGGGTTTTTCAATCTCCCCCTCAACCACTAACGACCAGGGGTCTGTTTTCATATTTTTAGCGTATTTGGCAGGGTCGTCTTTTGAGTAGCCAAACTCATAAAAGTTGTTGTAACCAGCCACACTGGCGTAGGGGGTTAACGTTTCATCGGTTGTGAAGCGACTGGATTGATAGCTGGCTACTTTCTCTTTCAGCCAATCAGGGGCAGAAAGCTGTGGAACGTCATCATAGCCTGAACCCGCCGGCTTCCTGGTTGACCGGGTATCTGCAGCATCACCGCAACCTGCCACAACCAGCCCCATGCCGACACAGGCAAACTGTCCACCCATTTTCAAAAAACGGCGACGATCCTCGTAAACGCTTTCTGATGTTATTTCACTGCTGCGGACGTCTCCAGACTTTCTGGTCTTAATCAGCATCGATACTCTCCCGCACAATTCTCTTATTTACCTTTTACGCTCGTTTTAATGGCGCAGATTCACATTTCAAAATCATGGACGTCATCTCGCCAGTAAATATTCCATCAACCCGCTGACTTGATCATTTATTAGCGGCTTTTTTGTCGTTTTCACATAGAATTAATTCGGTGTTCCAACTATCGATGCCTGAGAACGTCCTCAGCTTTGCAACTGATACCCGAGGGAGTTACCTGTGTCATTACCTTGCTATCAGAACTTTGTCGATGGCCAATACCTGGCCAATGAGACGAAAGAAACGTTTCCGGTGATCAATCCCGCTACTCGTCAAATCATTTATACCGTAGAGAAAGCCGATGACGCCATTCGCCAGTCTGCTGTTGCCAGTGCTCAAAAAGGCTTTGAAAGCTGGTCAAGAATGAATGGTATGGAGCGCAGTCGCATCCTCAACCGAGCTGTCAGCCTCTTGCGCGAACGTAACGATGAACTGGCCCGAATTGAAGTTCTCGATACAGGTAAACCCTGGCAAGAGGCCTCCGTGGTTGATGTGGTTACGGGCGCCGACTCTATTGAGTTTTTTGCTGGATTGGCTCCTTCCATTGAAGGCAACCAGCAGTGCCTGGGCGATGACTTTTATTACACCCGCCGCGAAGCTCTTGGCATCTGTGCCGGAATAGGCGCCTGGAACTACCCCCTTCAGATTGCCTGCTGGAAGGCTGCCCCGGCGATGGCCTGCGGCAACAGTATGATTTTCAAACCGTCTGAAGAAACGCCTCTGGGTGCCTTGAAGCTGGCCGAGATCTTTATCGAGGCAGGCGTGCCCGCTGGCGTCTTCAATGTCATCCAGGGTGACGGTGAAGTCGGTGCCTGGCTGACCCATCATCCTGATATTGCCAAGATATCTTTCACCGGAGAGGTCAGCACCGGCAAAAAAGTCATGATCGGTGCAGCCTCTTCATTAAAAGAGGTCACCATGGAGCTGGGCGGCAAGTCCCCCCTGATCATCTTTGAAGATGCCAATCTTGATAATGCCGTCTCCGGAGCAATGCTCGGTAACTTCTACACCCAGGGCGAAGTCTGTACAAACGGCACACGGGTTTATGTCCACAAGGCTATCTATCCGGCTTTTATAGAAAAGCTGCAGCAACGCACTGAAAATAATATTGTGCTGGGCGACCCCATGAACCCATGTACCAACATGGGTGCGTTAATATCAGAGAAACATCATCAACGGGTTCTTGACTACATCCATCAGGGCGTTATGGAAGGTGCCACCCTGTTGACCGGAGGAAAACCAGCCACCCCCTCTACAGCACCCGATGGCCTCTTTATTGAACCCACCATTTTTTCAGATTGCCGCGATGACATGACCATTGCCCGCGAGGAAATCTTCGGCCCCGTTATGGCGGTATTCACCTTTGAAGATGAAGCAGAAGTCATTGCCCGTGCCAACGACACCGAACTGGGCCTCGCAGCTGGAGTCTTTACTCAGGACATCACCCGCGCTCACCGTGTTATTCACCAGCTTCAGGCCGGCATCTGCTGGATCAATTACTACGGAGCCTCGCCGGCTGAAATGCCAGTAGGTGGTTATAAGCAGTCCGGCACGGGTCGTGAAAATGGTGTTGAAACGCTGAAGCATTACACTCAGGTCAAAGCAGTGTATATGGGCATGAAGCCTCTGGAGAGTCCTTTCTAACTCTGCATTCAAGGAGCACGACCATGACAAAGTATGATTATGTCATTGTCGGGGCCGGTTCTGCCGGTTGCGTTCTGGCCAATCGTCTGACGGAAGATGTCAATAATCAGGTTCTGCTGATTGAAACCGGCGGGAGTGACAAGAGCATTGTTATTCAAATGCCAACGGCACTGTCCATTCCCATGAATACCGAAAAGTATGCCTGGCAGTTTACAAGCCGACCCGAGCCTTTTTTGGACAACCGTCGTATGCACTGCCCCCGGGGTAAGGTGCTGGGCGGCTCTTCTTCCATCAATGGCATGGTCTACGTTCGGGGCCACGCCAAAGATTTTGATGAATGGCATCAGCATGGAGCTACTGACTGGGATTATCGTCACTGCCTGCCGTATTTTCGTAAAGCAGAAACCTGGGCTTTCGGTGGCGATGACTATCGGGGAGATAGTGGTCCATTAGCGGTTAATAATGGCAATGAAATGAAAAACCCTCTCTATTCAACCTTTATAAAGGCTGGGCTAGAAGCAGGCTACATGGAGACCACTGACTACAACGGTGCTCGACAGGAAGGTTTTGGCCCCATGCATATGACCGTTAAGAACGGTATACGCTGGTCCACTGCCAACGCTTATCTTCGACCGGCCATGAAGCGAAGCCATTTGACGGTGGTGACCCATGCTCAGGTCCAGCGGGTTCTGCTGGAAGGCAAAAAGGCAACGGGTGTCGAATATAAACACAAAGGACTCATAAAAAAAGTACTGGTCAGTAAAGAAGTCATTCTTTCTGCAGGCTCTATTGGCTCACCTCATATTCTTCAATTATCAGGAATCGGCCCTCGAAAGGTATTAGAAGACGCAGGTATAGCTGTTCAGCATGAATTGCCCGGTGTAGGTGAAAATTTGCAGGACCATCTGGAGTTCTACTTCCAGTTCCGTTGCAAAAAGCCGATTACTCTTAACGGCAAACTGGACCCGCTCAATAAATTGTTTATTGCCGCTCGCTGGTTTTTCATGAAAGACGGGCTGGGTGCGACCAATCATTTTGAATCTTGTGGTTTTATCCGTTCAAAAGCCGGCGTCGAGTGGCCTGATATGCAGTACCACTTCCTGCCGGCAGCCATGCGCTACGACGGCAGAAGCGCTGTTGATGGTCATGGTTTTCAGGTTCATATCGGCCACAACAAACCCAAAAGCCGTGGCTGGGTGAGAGCGGTGTCAGCCAATCCAGATGATCATCCCGGTATACAGTTCAATTATCTGTCCCACGAAGAAGACCGGGAAGGCTTCAGACAGTGTGTTCGTCTGACTCGGGAAATCATCAATCAACCAGCGTTCGATGAATATCGTGGCTCAGAAATACAACCGGGAGAAAGCGTTCAAACTGATGAAGAGATCAATAGCTTTGTCCGGGAATCTGTAGAAAGTGCCTATCATCCGTCCTGCTCCTGCAAGATGGGAATGGATGACATGGCCGTAGTCGACCCACAGACAAGAGTCAGAGGACTGGAAGGGTTGAGGGTAGTGGATTCGTCTTTATTCCCAATCATACCCAATGGAAATCTGAATGCTCCCACGATCATGGTGGCAGAGAGGGCTGCCGACCTCATTCGAGGGGCAGACACCCTGCCTCCGTCTTCTGCCCAAGTCAATATGGATACTCAATGGCGGGAAAGACAGAGAACATATTGACAATGTCAGCTTTTCTCTCAGGTTATTCGGAAGCAGGTTGCTTTCTGGTTTTTCCTATCAGGAACATAATCGGTCCCGAACAGGCATAACTCAGGAAAATCAACGTCAGCACTCTGGGTGGATCAGTAAAGACAACGGCAAAAGCCAAAACCATGGCAATCATGAAAATGAAAGGTACCCGACCTTTCAGGTCCAATTTCTTGAAACTGTTGTACTGAAAGTTACTGACCATCAATACTCCGGCCAGACCTGTAATCAGAGCCCCCAGCAGTGCAATACCCAGCATGTTGCCATCGATACCAAAATCACTCAGCGCCCATACCATGCCTATGACCAGTGCTGCGGCAGCAGGGCTGGCCAAACCAGTGAAGTAGCGGCTATCCGTCACTTCCAGCTGAGTATTAAAACGAGCCAGTCGCAATGCAGCACAGGCCGCATAAATGAAAGCTACCATCCAGCCTACTTTCCCCAGATCATTGAGAGCCCAACTATAGGCCACCATCGCAGGCGCTACACCAAAGGTCACCATATCTGCCAGACTATCGTACTCCGCACCAAACTTGCTCTGGGTATTAGTCATCCGGGCAACACGACCATCCAGCCCATCCAAAATCATGGCGACAAAGACTGAAATACAGGCTTGGGTAAAAAAACCTGCCTGAGCACTGATTATGGCGTAAAAGCCACAGAACAGGTTGCCTGTTGTAAACAGATTGGGCAGTACATAGATGCCCTTGTGGCGAACTGTCTCCCCACCTTCGACCACTTCTTCAAAGTGCTCATCGACGGGAAACAGGCCGTCCACAGCATCTTGTTCATTTTCGGATCGTTCCGGCTTATCGGTCATTTCAACGTCTGCTCATTGACATAATGGTGAAAAACACACTCTACCATGAAAGGCTTGAATACTGGATAAACATAGCAAGTCACAGGATCGCCCATCATTACAGCAGTACCTTATTGAATCATCCAGCCAATCTGGCATTTCCTCTGCCCGCATCTATATTAATTGAATTCTTCAACAGGTAGCGAAAGGCATTTCACGAGCTGCCTTACTTACAGCGTATTCGGGCAATTCCATGCGATCGAAAGCGAGCAGTGAAAAGGTGTTTTTACGACCTGTCATGGTCCCTCTGTTCACCGGTATAATGACTTGTTGTAGCCTTCATTCGATCAAAGTAATAGCTGCTGCTCCCCTGACCGCACCGACAAACTGGATAGGCATCTGGCAAGCCCAAAAACAGTTTGGATTGACTCACCCTCTCAAGCCAGAAAAGAATAAGCTACTCATCAGTGCTGTTGTCGAAGGTGCCTGCAAAACCAGCGACGTATATCTAACAGAATCAGACTTCAACCTTGGCAAGCTGATCGACATCGCCCACTCACCAGACGTCACTTTCAGCTCAACGGTCATGAGTACTGAGCAGCAAAGCTGGTCCGCTGTGCTGTCTGCCTTATCGATTTTATCATTCCTGCACAATCCGCTTTCCTTTCTGTTTATCGCCTCGGACAACGGTTTGCCCTCTTTCCCGCAGGAACCCCATCTACCCTCTGCTCTGACACCCCAACGACTGGATCTGACAAAGACCGAAGCAAAAGCCCGCCAAAATACTGATGAAATGCCCATCAGACAGCTTCTACCTCCTGTCACTTTGCCAATACTGGTTACTATCGATGAAGACGGTTTTGTAACCCTCTTTATTGTTGAGTTAACCGCAGGGGGCTATCAAGTCAGGCAGTTCAAAACTCATGTTCACGTCACTTCCCGGAATGCTCAGGAGTTGTTTGACGAACTAAAAGAGCACAGTAATGTTTCATTGATTAATACCTCAAACTGTGTCGTATTCGATAAGCGTCTCCAATTCCAGTTAACCGATGAATCCTGTGAATCAGAGTTTTTTTCCCAAAATGAAGAAGCGGCTTTTAAAGTTGATCACTTAACTGACATTCGTTTTATAAGAGGTCGGTTACTGAAACGCACCCAATCAAGTCAAGACAACACGTGGAGAGTTATCCCCTTAAATCCCGAGGCTCCTGTTTTTGTACCTGCTGCCTTGAGAAACCTCTACCCATTTGTCGATGAGCCTCTCCGCCGGGCCTCGAGCACTGCTCCTGTCAGGCCGGGGCAGAAAAGACCGGCACAGAAAAGACCTCCGAGAACGGTTACCCAAACCTCCACTCATTCCATGCCAAAAGAAATGATCAGGAGGCAGCTTCTCTGTGATCATCAAAATGGCTGGGATATAAGATCATACTGGAGAAAAATCGTTAGCAGGCTGGAACAGGCAGGCAAATACGGTGAAGCTATTGTTTATTTAAAAGTTCTGGTTGAAACCTATCCTGCTGATTTCCACACCAAACACGCCCTGATCTGGGCACTGGTTAAATTCAACAGGATGAAAGAAGCGAATTTATTGATCTTGGGCTGGCTGAAAAACCCTGACCACGCATCAAAACGCATTGCTTCACTTAAAGCTATGACCAAGCGTCCCAAAAAATTCAAAATCTGGCAGCAAACCTATCACACCATCGGTAAAAATTTGTGAGTGATCGGACGAATTTCCTGCCCTCAATTTGTTGGGCAGATCAGTCATTGGAAGGTTCCCATCAACTGCCAACCTGATTCGCAACGCTGGCTCAATTCTGCCCATAACCTTTCAGCCCTGGCATGCAGTCGGACGGAGTTTCGGTAGAGCAGAATTTCTATGGCACCCGTCCAGTCAGGTCTTTCAGAATAGGGAACCAGCTGCCCTGACTCCAGTTCATCCTGTACGGAATAATCCGGTAACCAGGCAACCCCTTTGCCCTTAAGAGCCATTTCCTTGAGTAGATTGGTCAGAGACGATTCCATGACCGTTTGAAAGAGTACGGGAACGTCAGATGTACTCAACAGACTATTAACCTTGCGCCCCATAAAAGCATTGGGGCTGTACCTGAGAAGAGGCACAATGTCCGGATCAGCATCAGAAAACAACGGTTCTCCCCGATCATCAGACGAACAAACAGGCAATAGGCGTGTCATCCCCAGCTTCAGATATTCAAAGGGTGGCTGCATCAAGGCTTCAACATTGAATGCCAGGAGAAAGTCGCAATTACCCTCCTGCAGAGCCTCAACCGCCAGATCAACATCAATACTTTCTACACGGGTTTGCAGCAGTTGCTCATCTCCACTCATCCGCTGAATCAATTCCGGTAACAAAGTCACCGACAGGGAGTGAGCTGCTGCAAAATCAATGGCCTGTCCAGAGACAACTCCTTGTAACTGCCCCAGACCCTCTTCCATTTGACGGAGCAGGTTCCTGGCCGTTATTCTGAAAAGCCGTCCCTCTGGAGTCAGTTTGATGGGTATTGTTCCTCTGTCTACCAATTCAAAACCGACTGCCTGTTCCAGAGAACGTATTCTTCGGCCAAAAGCAGGCTGCGTGATGTTTCGAAACTCAGCAGCACGGGAAAAATTTCTCAGCTCGGCCAATGCCAGAAAATCTTCCAGCCACTTGGTTTCCAGATTCATTCAGGCGCTACTCCCAGACTTCAGTTCAACTTGCCCCCGCTTCTCAAGCAGCTACTTTCTCTTCTTGCTGGCTGTGCCAGTAAACACAAGCCCTGGCCAACAGCGCTGTTGCATCAATGCACTGTTCAGGATTTGTGCTCGCAACGCCAGCAAGACCGATAGGGATTTCTGTACAGCCCAGAATAACCGCTTCAGCGCCCTGGCGAACCAGATCATCAAAAACCATTTTCATACGTTGACTGCCCCGTTCCAGCCCCCCTGCCTTGATATCATAGATGGCATCCATCATCAGTGTTTGCACCTCCTGATCAGGTATCAGACATTCACGACCATCGTTCTCTATTTGCTGCTGGTACATGACGGCTGAGACCGTAGCGCTGGTTGCCATAATACCTATTTTGCCCAGATTGTTCCTTCGGATATGTTGTTGTACACAATCCAGGATACTGATCATTGGAATCCGGGCCTGTTTTTGCAGCTTATCAAACCAGAAATGCGCAGTATTACAGGGAATCACAGCACACTGGGCACCGCCCCGCTCAAGGCTTCTCAACCCTCTCAACAAAGCCGGAAAAGGGTCCTCGGAACCTTCTAGAATGCAGGCACTGCGATCAGGAATCTGAGGAACGTTATGCACCAGCATGGGCAGATGCTCCTGATCCTTGCTGGCTTCTGTCAAAGCAATAATTTTTTGCATAAAGTCAACGGTAGCCAACGGCCCCATTCCACCCAGTACTCCTAACACAACACACTCCGTTGAATTCGTGACCGAAAGATAAGCAACAAAATTAGAAACTATGGTTCTATCATTACGATTCCCACTAAGCTTGTGAAATGCCTAAAGCGAAGGATTAATGCCGAAATGGCATGAGGAGGAGGGCAGATAAAAATATAAGGTTTTACTTATTGGAATTAACTGCTTATAACAGGAAACTATAAAATTCCAATATCAACCGAATTGATCGCTATGAAAAGAATTACAATGATTGTGGCTATGAAACAGGAAGCAGCGCCACTCATTGAGAAACTGGGTCTGACTGAAACAAACGACATAAACCCATTACTACCTTGTAAAAACTTTGCTGGTGAATACAAGAATCTGAGCATCAATCTGGTTACCAACGGTTCCGACTCTGTTCACGGTGTGGAAAATGTCGGTACCCAACCGGCAACTCTGGCAGCGTATGAAGCACTTCGCCTGTTGTCTCCGGATCTGGTCATCAATGCCGGAACCTGCGGTGCTTTTTCAGATAAGGGCTGCAAAATTGGCGACGTTTATATTGGAGAGCGCATCCGTTTCTTTGACCGTCGTATCCCCATGGGTGAGCATTACGAAGCTTATGGAGACGGTAATTTTCAGTGCCAAGTCGCGGTTGACCTGGCACGGAAACTGGGTTTACCCACCTCTATTGTTTGCACCGGCAACTCTCTCGATATGAGTCCGACCGATGAAGCCATTCTGCGTCAGGAGTCCGTGGTCAACAAAGAGATGGAAGCCGCCGCCATTGCCTGGGTAGCCTCCCATTACCAAACGCCTCTGGTTGCAGTAAAATCAGTGACAGACTTGATGGATAGCGAGCATGGCACTGCAGAAGAATTTGCTTCCAATCTTGCACTGGCCTCCGGGAACCTTCAGAAAGAAGTACTGAAACTGCTCGATTTGCTCGCACAGAAACAGGCTACTTCTGATGTATAAACCAGCCATGAGCAATTGAAACAAAATCAGGGAGACACTATGCGTTATTTTCTGGCGATACTTCTGCCTCCGATAGCCGTTCTTCTGTGTGGCAAGCCGGTTCTTAAAGCCTTTCGGGATCAGGTTCTATATCTGAAACATAATCTCAATGCACGGGCTATTTCTGCGCTCAGGGGTGAATTAGGTGACATCAAGCTGGATATTGACCTTCTGATAAGAGATATGCAACGCTCCATCGATGAGTCACGCAAGTTCGTTGCAACCCAGCAACAGTCATAAATGATCGAATTGACATCCTCTCGCCCCTGAAGGAGCGAGATTCCCGTTAGTCACCTAACAGGAATCCCCGTCCTTTAGAGGGTGTCAATTACACAAGCTCTGAAGCTTTGACAACAAAAAGCTCTTATCAATTCCCCTGTGTTAAAGCCCGGGCATCCGGGATGTTCAAGGAAAGCCAAATTTATCAGTAAATTTCCTTTATGAATGGGTGATAACTGAATAGGAATCATCTAATCGATTGGGTGAAAGTCCCATACCTGAATCCGTGACTTCACTTCCCGGATATTCCCCTGCAACGCCGACAGCTCAATGGTTTTCGTGTAAAATCATCTGATCTGAATGTTCAAATGAAACTGAGTCTCTGCAA
>NZ_JAHHPS010000174.1:0-1056 GCF_024606275.1 Endozoicomonas sp. SESOKO4
CCTCTGTCCTTGTTTGACGAGTTGAGCCTGCTTGATATCAGCTCTAGCGAAAGTCAGCGGCAATTGTTGTCTGTTTTGAAGAAACGCTTTAGCCACTGGCCTGATGGGCGTCCGCTGGAACAGCTTTTTCGCAAATCCTGGTCAGCCCACTACCATCAGTTAATCTCTAAAGACAGTCTGGTTGACGGAAACATCAAAGATCTCATCAAGGTCTGTGGTGAAAAGGGTATTCAGTTGCTGCTTGAGCAAAACCCACGACTTTTGGAGGGAAAGTTGGATTCCCTGAATGGTTTAGAGCCGAAAGGGAGCCTGCGTAAGGAAGAGATCAAGCGTACATTAACCGGGATCGATTTCAGCCGCTGCTCAATGAACGGCACAGTGTTGCGATCCTTTTCATTTGAAGAGTGTAAATTCAATACAGAACAGTTAAACAGTGCCATTATTGAAAAGGGCATTTTCAGCGGATGTTCTTTTGAAGGTAAGCGGTTTTCATCATCGATATTAGATAATGTCCGTTTTCGCCCTGAAAGTGGTGAGGATAACCTGATATGTGAAAATACACGCCGACTTTCCCGAATCCTATATGAGTCGTGTGTTAATGAGAACAATGAGTTCAATCTGAAACAATGGCTGGAGGTAATGGGGAGAAGTTATTGTCTGCGCTTAGGCTCAACACCGCTGGATGATTTGAGCCGGGATATTTTGTCCCAACATATTGAAGAAATTAAAAGAACCTATCCACAGCAACTTTGTAAAATTATTTTCGGACTTTTTTCCATTGATTTTGAAAATATTGCCAATGCAATAAATTTTGTCTGGAATAATCGTGAATTCTATGATCGTAAAATCAAAGATCTTAAAGATGTGTATTTTGAGTTCAGAACCGTCTTCCTGAAAGAAGGAGATTATTATGGGACTACAGGTAGTCCACTTGAAAACTTATTTCCCCTCAATAGTGTCAAACGCAATGATTATTCCCGGGAAGCGGTTTTGGCGTTGACGTTAAATGTTATTAACCTTGTTCTATTCCCTGAATCCAATGATCAATACATAGAC
>NZ_JAHHPS010000175.1:0-1118 GCF_024606275.1 Endozoicomonas sp. SESOKO4
CTGCGCCTTCTTCGTACTGAATCTCGATCTCGGTGCCCTGGTCTGGCAAGGCATTCAACACAAAGCCCAGCTCACCCGGGGCATAGTAGACACTGCCTGAGCCATCGCCCGTCAACAGGCCGTTACCCTGATCGGTCAGGGTCTTGGTTTGCTCACTGGCCAGATAGGTGATGACGACACTGCCCGGCTTAATACCCGGCTTCGCAGTGGTGTGCCGAAACGAAAATTTATCCACCGCCACCGAGCCAGTTCGCTGAGTGATTTCGTCATCCGCCTGGGCGATATAGCTGAACACCAGCTTGCTGTCGGGATCGGGCAAACCGTCGAGTGTCACGGCCACGCTGCCAGTGCTGAAGTCCATAGTGCCCGAGCCTAAACCAGCCAGCAGACCATTGCCCTGATCGCTCAGATCTTGCCATTTGCCCAGAGAGATATAGCTGACCACCAGGGTGCCAGGCTTGGGCTTGGCCTCAGCAAAGTTGAAGGTGTAGTTGAAGCCACGATTCTGGGCGGTGATGTCCAGGGTACCACTGATGGCGGCTCCGGTGATGCCAGTGGCTGGCTGGTATAGGGCAGTAGCCGTACTGGTATAGTAACTGCTGTTGCGCCAGACGTTCAGCTCACCACTTTCATAGTCAATGGTCAGGTTGCTGTAGTTATTGGACCCGCTTTTGTGTACCAGCTGGCCAGTTTTGTCGTCTTCGAAGGTGCCACCTTCTAACGACAGAGTCACGGTTCCTGACAAGGCTCCCGTCTGCAGAAAGGCCCTGCTCTGGTTGCCGAAAAGATGCACAAAAGAAAGGCTGACATTGCGCTGGCTGGATGAGGTGGCCACCATCCGTTTGGCGGTGTAGCCCCCGTACTGATCGACCACCGGACTTTCAACCCGGGCGCTGGGCACCAGAGGTGAATAAACGCTGTTGACCTTCAGGGTCAGATCGCCCTGGTTAATGGCTGCTTTGGTTGGCTGGATGCCGTAGTAGCGAGAGGTGTCTGCAATCTGTGTCGACTGCACTGAGGTCTTCGCTTCACTGGCTCCTTGCCCATCCACTGGCATGACGGTCCCCGCAGGTGTCGCAGTGCCACCGGCAAAGCGATCAATCAGCGCCGCACTGATC
>NZ_JAHHPS010000176.1:0-2373 GCF_024606275.1 Endozoicomonas sp. SESOKO4
TACGATACTTTACTGTTGTATGGCCCATCCAGAAATAAAAAAAATAACACCTAGTGATTTTTTAGTTAAGAGTAGTGATGAAAAGGAAGTAAGATTAAAAATAACGGGAATAGGAGTCATTGAATATATGGCTGAAGTTCAGCATACAAGCGAATTGTGCCAAGGCTGCCGCATGTTTATCATAAGAAATGATCGTGACCAATACTTTATACAGCATCAGAATTTTTTAGAAAAAGGGTCTGGTATTGGAAATGACCCGGCGAGATATGTACACATACCAATAAGATCTGGCAGAGTCAATCGTGAATCAATACAAAGCATTATTCTTTATCATCATTTACATCAACAATCTGAGTCTGAAATGATGACTACACCAATATCAGGACTAATGAGAGTATCTAATAACTCTTACCACTTACCCATGGAAGCAACCAATGCTGTGATGTCTATCGCTTTATCAGGTGAATTTAGTATTCTGCAGGAAGAAACGTTTTAGTATCTGCCTTAACTTCAACAGACTTATCGAATCAGCACAAAAATTCGTGTCTTTAGAAGGCCTTTGCGACACCTCTTCAGAGTGAGGAGGATATCAGGCTATTTTCATAGTAAAATACGTTTTGGGTTTTCAGGGTAAAAGACAGTCAATGAGCACAGAAGTTAGAGAGTTATTGATAGCTCTGGAAGCAGAGTTAAAAAGACTGGAGTGCTGGCAGGCTATGCCACCTTCGGCTCAGGCGCTGGCCAGTACAACACCTTTCTGCATGGATGCCATGGAATTTACTCAGTGGCTGCAATGGCTTTTTATTCCCCGGGTCCATGCCATTCTTGATCAGGGGGCTGACCTGCCAAAAGGTGCAAACATCAAGCCTTATGCTGAAGAAGCCCTGATGGTTGAGAAAATAGAAGCTACTCAACTGCTTTCGCTGGTGGAGCGTTTTGATCAGTTGATGAACTGATTATGATCGCAGAACAGATGGATACAGGCAGAATGTCTGGCTGTATTCATCCGCGCCGTTTTAAACGGTCATCAATTGCCTGACTTCTTCTTCATTCATCTCACTGCCTGCCCCAGACAGTACCAGTTCACCACGATCCATTACGGCATATCGATCGGCCAGATCCCGAGCAAATTCAAAGTATTGTTCTACCAGCAGAATGGCCATTTCTCCCCTGTCCCTGAGCATACCAACGACGGATTGAATATCTTTGATGATGGAAGGTTGAATGCCTTCGGTTGGCTCATCGAGAATTAACAACTCAGGTTGGGTAACCAGTGCCCGGGCAATAGCCAGTTGCTGTTGTTGTCCGCCAGAGAGGTCACCTCCACGACGATGTTTCATATCCAGCAATACAGGAAAAAGATCATAAATTTCCCGATCCACTTTACGCTCCGAACGCGGCAGACAGGCAAATCCTGTTTCCAGATTTTCCTGAACCGTGAGCAGCGGGAAAATCTGTCGACCCTGGGGTACATAAGCAATTCCCTGTCGGGCTCGTTGATGTGAAGTCAGATTATTGATGGACTGACCCTTCCAGAGTATCTGTCCCGACATTACTGAAACACGCCCGGCGACAGTATTCATCAATGTCGTTTTACCCACACCGTTACGACCCATAATACTGGTGACCTGACCTTTGTCCACTTTCAGGGAGACAGACTTCAGTGCCTGACTGGCACCGTAAAAAACATCTATGTTCTGTACTTCAAGCATATTATTCTCCAGCTCAGGGCTGCTATCTGGCCTGAGGCTATCTTCCCAGATAGACGTCGATGACTTTTTGATTCTGCTGAACATGGTCCAGCGACCCTTCTGCCAGTACACTGCCTTCATGAAGCACCATCACTTTACAGTCAAGTGCTTTGATAAAGGCCATGTCATGTTCGACTACCACAACGCTTCGCTCTTCTGACAGTTCCCGCAGCAGATCAGCGGTTCTGAAGGTTTCTTCATCGGTCATACCGGCTGCGGGCTCATCGATCAGCAAAAGCTCGGGGTCCTGAAGCAATAACATGCCTATCTCAAGCCACTGCTTCTGACCGTGAGAGAGAGATGCCCCCGCGAAGTCACGGCGATCCTGAAGGCGGATTCTGCTGAGGGTTTTCTCAATCTTTTTGAAGCCCTCTTTAGAAAGAGCTTTAAAGATGGATTCAAAAGGTGAACGACGACCTTTAAGAGCCAGTTCCAGGTTTTCCCAGACTGTCAGACTTTCGATGACAGAAGGCTTCTGAAACTTTCGGCCAATTCCCAGGTTGGCTACTTCGGCTTCGTCTTGCCGGGTGAGATCGATAGAGCCCCCGGACAGCCTTGTGCTTCCTTGATTAAAAAGCACCTCTCCGGTATCTGGTCGAGTTTTACCAGTGATGACGTCCAT
>NZ_JAHHPS010000177.1:0-23609 GCF_024606275.1 Endozoicomonas sp. SESOKO4
CCCTTTGCTGTGATTTAAGTTCCGTTTCAAGCAACAGGGCGGCATAGCCGGAGATTCCGTTCAGGGGTGTCCGGATTTCATGGCTCATATTGGCCAGAAATTCACTTTTACTCCTGGAGGCTTCAAGTGCTTCTTTTCGGGCCAGATCCAACTCAACGTTCTGGATTTCTATGGTTTCCAGAGTTTCGTGTAACTCATTGGTGGATATGTCAGCGCTTCTTTCCAACGCCTCCCGGGAGTGAGTCAGCCGTTCCAGCAGTCTGTTGACCGCCAGCTCTAATGTGACATAGATACTCCCTGGAGAGGCTTTCAGTCGGCTATCCCGATCTTGTACGTCGATTTCATCCATTGCATCGGTGATGGATTGCATGGGAATGATCAGGGAGCGGGACAGTTTCATACAGAGAGACAAGACAACGCCAATGGCGAGAGCCAGCAGAATAATGGCCAGAAGTGTGGCTCTGTGTTTCTTTATAAGTGTTTCCGAATAAGTGTATTCAAGCTGGAGCCAACCGATGGTTTCAGTTGAATCACCACGGAGTTGAACCACAGGGGTAATAACTCTTAGTGTGTCACCTGTGGTGAACAGTGAGAGAGCCTCAGGTAATGGCTGGGGCATGCCTATAGAGAGTAGATTGGGGCCTGCATGGAGTAATTCCCTGCCATTTCGATCCAGCAGACTGACTGCCCTGACGTCGGTATCATCGAGCGTTTGTATGGCAAGGTCACGGGTGCTCTGCATCTCGCCGCTTTCTATTGAATAAACTACAAGCGTCGCCAGCCTGCGGGTCATATCCCTGGCCTTTTTGGTCAACTGTTGGTCTAGCCCGGTTAAATGTGCCCAAAGGTAAAGGCTGCACATCAGAGCCGATATGAGAGTGCCTGGCAGCAGTGTCAGAACCAGAATTCTGCGCTGAACAGTCTGGAAAGATGTTTTCATAAGTAATAATTGTACAGACTGGATTATTATCATTTATGCTGGGGGCATCATAAAAGTTATGTGTCAATTTTGGAAGTTTTGGTTGAGAGAGTATGGATTATCCCACAATCGAGTCCCTGGTGGGCAACACTCCCCTGATTCGGCTGCAGAGATTGTGTGCCGGGCGAGGAAACACGATTCTGTTGAAGATGGAAGGGAATAATCCTGCCGGATCGGTCAAAGATCGTCCGGCACTATCCATGATATCTGAGGCTGAAGCCAGAGGCGTCATCAAGCCCGGAGAGAATCTGATCGAAGCAACCAGTGGTAACACCGGCATAGCCTTGGCTATGGCTGCTGCCATCAAGGGCTATCGAATGATTTTAATCATGCCTGACAACATGAGCGCAGAGCGCAAGGCGGCGATGGCTGCTTATGGTGCAGAGCTCAAACTGGTGAGCAAGGAAGAGGGTATGGAAGGAGCCCGGGATCTGGCGCTGGAGATGGAAAAGGAAGGTCTGGGAAAGGTGCTTAACCAGTTTGCTAATCCGGATAATCCACTGGCGCATTACCAGGGCACCGGTCCTGAAATCTGGCAGCAGACCGGCGGTGAAATTACCCACTTTGTGAGTTCCATGGGGACTACCGGTACCATCATGGGCACTTCCCGATTCCTGAAAGAACAGAACCCGGGCATCCAGATTGTGGGTCTGCAACCCGCTGACGGAGCCAGTATTCCGGGCATTCGTCGCTGGAGACCAGAATACTTGCCGGAAATATTCGATGACAGTCGTGTAGACAGGGTGATGGATATCCGTCAGACCGAAGCTGAAGAAACCATGAAAACCCTGGCCAAAAAAGAAGGTATTTTCTGCGGTGTATCTTCCGGTGGTGCTGTCGCCGGAGCACTAAGGCTGGCTGAAGAAGTGGAAAATGCCACCATTGTCTGCATTATTTGTGACCGGGGAGATCGTTATCTTTCTACCAATGTCTTTAACCCGTGACAACAATCAGTTTGCTGCTTGTGTCGTCCGACAGGCTGCCGGGGCCTGAATTCAAAAAAGATTTACACAGTCATTGCTTAACAGCACTGAAATTTTATACGGCTGTAGGTACAATTCTCAGCGTTAATCATTTTTTGCGCAGTTATGCCATGAAAATGCAGTGTTATTAACTCCAGCACTGTTTCTTGTTGTCAGGGGCAATAGGCTTTTGATGGCTGGCAGCGTGCGTATTTCTGAATCTGAAGGATACAGTTTCATGCGATCTCAAAAGGCTTCTCCGGGCGCCAGACGCCGGGTCGTTGGAGAAGTTCTTATACACGGCCTTTCCCATGATGGTCGTGGTCTTGCCCGTTTAAAAGGTAAAACCCTCTTTGTCGAAGGGGGGCTTCCCGGCGAGCAGGTTGCAGTCCTGTTGACAGAAGATCGACGTCGTTTCAGCAGTGGTCGGGTTGCTGATATAGAGTCTGCTTCAGACGAACGCGTCTCTCCTCCCTGTCGACATTTTAAAGCCTGTGGTGGCTGTAGCCTGCAATATTGGTCCCGTGAGGGACAGCTTCAGGGCAAACAAAATATTGTATTGGATCAGTTGCAACGGTTTTCATCGCTGACCCCCCTGGAAGTTGCTGACCCCTTAATTTCCCAACCTTATGGCTATCGTTATCGTGCCCGATTGTCGGTTTTGTGGAAGAAAGGCCGTTTATCACTGGGATTCAGAGAGAAACAGAGTAATCAGATTGTTGATATTCGGGAGTGTCCGGTTCTGGCTGGACCGTTGCAACCTCTGCCCAAACTGCTGCGAGAATGGCTACAAGAGTTGAATCAACG
This sequence comes from Endozoicomonas sp. SESOKO4, assembly GCF_024606275.1. Lineage (NCBI taxonomy): Bacteria > Pseudomonadati > Pseudomonadota > Gammaproteobacteria > Oceanospirillales > Endozoicomonadaceae > Endozoicomonas > Endozoicomonas sp. SESOKO4. The sequence continues at coordinate 2,749 of NZ_JAHHPS010000177.1, forward strand.
AGAAGCGATCAGTCATGCTGAGCTGTTTCTGGCTGATTCTGGTCGTGCCATTATGCTGAGACACATCAGGGCTTTACCGCCTGCTGATTTGAACAGGCTGGAAGCATTTGCCCGGGAGCAGCAGCTGTATCTTTACCTGATGGGGGATGATAAGCAAATTCGCTGCCTCTTCTCTCCGGTGGGTGATCCCTGGCTGTATTACCGGATACCAGAGCTGGACCTTAAGTTTCAGTTCAGGCCGACAGACTTCACTCAGGTCAACTGGCCCATTAATTGTCAAATGGTGACACAGGCTCTGGATTGGTTGGAATTAACGCCGCAAGATCGGGTGCTGGATTTGTTTTGCGGTCTTGGCAACTTTTCTCTGGCAATCGCCAGAAAGGCGGCTTCTGTCATTGGTGTCGAAGGCAATGCCGGGGCTGTTGAGAGAGCTGCATTCAATGCCGATCTGAATGGTCTGAAAAACAGTCGTTTTTATCAGGCAGACCTCGCAGCGCTGGTCAGGGGAAATAAGTCGGGGGAAGACTGGATGTATCAACGTTATGATGCAATGTTACTGGACCCTCCCAGAACCGGTGCCATTGAAATTATTGAACAGATGAAAGGTTACTTACCTGAGCGGTTGCTTTATATCTCCTGCAACCCTGCAACCCTGGCCAGAGATGCGGGAGTCCTTGCAAAACAGGGATTCAAGCTGGTCAGGTTAGGCGTGATGGACATGTTCCCGCAAACCGGGCATGTCGAGTCCATGGCACTTTTTAAAAAGTTTTGATTCAGGAGTGCCCTTCATTCAGGCAGTGCCCCAAAAGTAATAAATGGAAAACTTGCATGGTAAAGGTTAGAGAAGATCATCCTGTTCGCTTTGATGGCTCCATTGATTTGGATGCCTGGCTGGTGCGTATGCAGGACAGCTTTGGTGTGACCGGTACGGATCGCCTCAAAGCTGCCTGTGAACTCAGTCGTTGGGCCGAAAGTGAGGCTCGTGAGCAGGCGGACACTGTCTGGCCTGCAGGCCTGGGCTGCTTTCGAACCGGTCTTGAGATGGTTGAAATCCTCGCAGAGCTGAGACTGGATACCGAAACGCTGGTGGCTGCTGCGCTCTATCGAGCTGTCCGTGAGCACAGACTGTCCATGAAACAGGTAGAAGAGGACTTCGGCAAGACTGTAGTTCGTCTGATTAAAGATGTTCAGGGTATGGCGGCGATCAGTGAGCTACTTAACCCGGCCAGAACTCAGGTGCTGGATCAGAGTCAGGACCAGCTGGAAAAAGTCCGCAAGATGCTGGTATCCATTATTGATGATGTGCGCGTTGCACTGCTCAAGCTGGCAGAGCGCACCTGTGCCATCAGGGCTTTGAGAGATGCCGATAAAGACAAGCGCCGTCGGGTGGCCCGGGAAGTTTTTGAAATCTATGCACCATTGGCTCACCGTTTAGGTATCGGTTATATCAAGTGGGAGCTGGAAGACCTTTCCTTCCGCTATCTGAATCCGCAGGATTACAAGCGTATTGCCCGACTGTTGGATGAGAAGAGAACCGATCGCCAGCAATATATTGATCATGTTGTCGATCAACTTAAGCAAGCGTTGGGTGAAGCCCGGATTGAAGCCAATGTCTATGGCCGCGCCAAGCACATTTACAGCATCTGGCGGAAAATGAAACGCAAGGGGCTGGATTTCCGCGATCTATATGATATCCGTGCTTTTCGGGTGATTACCAAAGAAGTCAGGGATTGTTATGCGGCTCTCGGTGTTGTGCACTCTCTCTTTAACCACATCCCCCAGGAGTTTGATGATTACATCGCAACGCCCAAGGAAAATGGTTATCGCTCCCTGCACACAGCCGTATTTGGGCCAGAAGGCAAAACCCTTGAAGTTCAGATTCGAACCGAAGCCATGCATGAAGAAGCCGAGCTGGGCGTTTGTGCTCACTGGAAGTACAAGGGCACGGACGTTAATGCCAAGAGTGACAGTTATGAAGAAAAGCTCAGCTGGCTGCGGAATGTCATGGAGTGGCATGAAGAACTGGGTGATCTCGGTGGCATCGCTGAAGAGTGGCGTTCTGATGTAGAACCGGATCGTATTTATGTGTTCACAAAAGCAGGTCATGTCGTGGATCTGGCTATGGGAGCAACGCCCATCGATTTTGCCTTCAGAATTCACTCTGAAGTGGGTTTGAAATGCCGTGGCGCTAAAGTGGGAGGCCGCATTGTGCCTCTGAATCACAATCTTAAAACCGGTGATCAGGTAGAAATTCTGACCGCGCCCAGTGTTCAACCGAGTCGTGACTGGCTCAACCCGGATCTTGGTTATGTCAACACTAACCGGGCAAGGGCAAAAATTACCAACTGGCTGAAAAAGCAGGATCGCGACTCCAATATTATTGATGGCAGTCATCAGCTCAATGCCGAGCTCAAGCGCCTGGCTCTGACAGAGGTTGATTTCAACGATATCTTGCCTCAGACACCTTTCAAGGAAATGGATGATATGTTCGCTGCCATTGGGGCTGGCGATTATCGTGTCACTCAGGCCGTAGCCCTTGCACAAAGAGAACTGGAACCAGAAAAAGAAAAAGGGTTTGAGATCCGTACCCGGGCACCTCAGGAAAAAGTCTCTGACAGTACTATTACCATTGACGGGGTGGGCAATCTGTTGACCCAGATGGCGGGCTGCTGTCAACCGGTGCCGGGTGATCCCATCATTGGCTACATCACGGTTGGCCGCGGAGTAACGATTCACCGACAGGACTGCAACAATGCCTTGAATCTGCAGGAGCAGGAACCGGAAAGGCTGATAGAGGTGAACTGGGGTTATTCTCCGGAATACATGTACCCGGTGGAAATTATCATCACTGCCTATGATCGTTCCGGGCTGCTGCGTGATATTACCATTGTTCTGGCTAATGAACGGGTCAATGTGCTTTCTGTACAGACTCGAACCAGCAAAGAAGACAACACTGCCAATATGTTGTTGACGGTTGAAGTTCAGAGTTTGCAGCAACTCAGTAAAGTGCTGGCCAAAGTGAATCAACTGCCCAATGTGATTGAAGTAGCCCGCCATCGCGAGCGCGAGGAAGTGAAATGACTCAGAGTAGCCTTGAGGACTTGCTGTATCTCATCAGTCGGCTTCGGGATCCTGAAACCGGTTGTCCCTGGGATCTTGAGCAGGATTTTACGACGGTAGCCCCCTATACGCTTGAAGAGACCTTTGAAGTTCTTGATGCTATTGCCAGTGAAGATTTTGAAAATCTTCGTGAAGAGCTGGGTGATCTGCTGTTTCAAGTGGTATTTCTTGCAAGAATGGCAGACGAGGCCGGGCTCTTTGATTTTAATCAGGTCGTTGCCGGTCTGGTGGAGAAAATGGTGCGACGTCATCCCCATGTTTTCCCTGATGGAACTCTGGCGTCCAGAAAGTCACCGGACGATGACACTACTACGGATCAAGTCATTGAAAACTGGCAGACGATCAAGCAGAAAGAGAGACTGACAAAGGGCGAGAAGACTTCAGAGTCTGCTATGCCGTCAAAATTACCGGCTGCTTTGCCATCGCTAACAAGAGCATTCAAACTGCAAAAAGCGGCCGCAAAAGTCGGTTTTGACTGGTCAGATGCCGAACCCGTGTTTGACAAGATTCAGGAAGAAATAGAAGAAATACGTGAAGTTGTGCGAGAACGGCAGGGCAATGACCGGATCGCAGAAGAGATAGGTGATCTGATGTTTGCTTGTGTCAATCTGGCACGTCATTTGTCAGTGGATGCGGATATGTCAGTGCGCAAAGCCTGCGACAAGTTTGAGAATCGGTTTCGAAGCATGGAGTTCAGGGCTGCTGAAGAAGGCCGTGAGTTTCAAGAGTTAACACTGGATGAAATGGAAGCCTACTGGCAGCTGGGGAAAGTCCTTTAGTGGAGCTCACTGGTTGGAAAAACGTTGGCATTTTTGCGCCATAACGGCATGAAACGCGCGAAAATCGAAAAAATAGCAAGGCGAGAACCTTGACTCTTTGCAAAAATGCAGGCTTATAGATCTTATTAGAAAAAAAACGAACATATGTGAACATTGATTGATTTAAATCAATGGTTTTGCGTTGATGAGCTTTGTTGTTATTTGAAATAATTCGCCCGCTGTCGAGGCTGCTAAACAGTAATGAGTTTCATTAAGGCCTCGCTCTTTTTTCTTGGATACATACCCACGTGGCGGAGCTCATTTTTATGCGTAAATCTCTGTTTGGCGAATGCCTGTCTGAGTTTATTGGCGTTGGCCTTCTGATTTTCTTCGGCGTCGGTTGTGTGGCTGCACTGGTTCTGGCGGGTGCTGATTTTGGTCAGCTTGAAATTTCTATCGTCTGGGGTCTGGGCGTCTCTATGGCCATTTACGTAACCGGTGGTGTTTCCGGTGCTCATCTAAACCCGGCAGTGACTTTGGCATTGACTGTGTTTAAAGGTTTCGAAAAGCATAAGGTTTTGCCTTACATCGTCGCCCAGATTTTAGGTGCTTTCTGTTCCGCCGCATTGGTTTATTTTCTTTATAGCAATCTTTTTGCCGATTATGAGCTGGCCCAGGGTGTTGTTCGTGGTTCTGAAGAGAGTCTGGCTACTGCAGGTATCTTTTCTACATACGCGCACGGTTCCCTCAGTAATATGCAGGCTTTTGCTGTGGAGTTTGTGATTACTGCTGTGCTGATGGGCGTTATTCTGGCTATCGGTGACAACAACAACGGTGATTCCAATGGGGCGCTGTCCGCGCTGTTGATCGGTTTGCTGATTGCAACCATTGGTTCTGCTTTTGGCCCTCTGACTGGCTTTGCCATGAACCCGGCCCGCGATTTTGGTCCCAAGCTGTTTACCTATATGGCTGGATGGGGTGAAGTAGCCCTGACCGGTGCCCGATCCAATCCTTATTTCTGGGTACCAATATTGGCTCCCATCTGCGGCGCAATGGCTGGCGCATGGATTTACATCAATCTGTTAGGTAAACAATTAGAGCCCGAAACAACATTGGGTCAGGTAGAGATAAAGACGACATAATACAGTAAACCTCGTTCATTGACGTAACGCTCTGTGATGTTCTCTTCAAAATTCAGGCTACCTTAAACATGAAAAAATATCGTTTCGAGTTTAAGAAATGGTCGGAAGAAAACGATTGTGTGTGGTTTTTTTCTTTATTTATGACGACATTTGCAAATGCATCATTAATAACTACGATAAATTCTGTTTTGGATTTAATCGATCAAATCCTTAAATATGAGGAAAAATCGTTCGGAGTTTAAGATATGGTGGGAAAGAAATGGTTGTGCGTGGCTTTTTTTTCTTTGTTTATGGCATCATTTGCAAATGCGTCATTAACCACTACGGTAAACGCTGTTATGGATTTAGTCGATCAAATACTGACAGAAAAGTTAAAAGCAGGTGATTTGAATTCAGATATATCAGAAAATCATGAATTTAATCTTGATATTGCGCATCTTAGAAGTTTGTATGCATCATTGCTCACCAGAGAGCAGCCTTTTTCCGACAGGGGCTCTTTTGAGGTTTACAAAAAAAGAGTTTTACCTCGTCCTTTCAGGTTATTAGGTTATAGTTCTGAGTTCTCGCAAGCAGGACTGGATGAACTTCAAGCTCGCTATGTGCCTGCTGTCACTCCTGGTGCTTTTTTTGATTCTGAAGGAAAATATCGATTTTTTGCAGATGCACGACACCATGCAATGCTAGATAGCTTGCCAGACAGTGATGTTAACAGGAGAGTAAAGCGCATACTATCCAGTTTTGTTGACATATCCAAGGAATCTATATTTGTTTCCACTTGCTCAAGATTTGGACTGCTTGATAGGCTTCAGGAAATTGTGGAGCAGGTTAAAGCTGTTTTAGAAAGTTAGTTTCAAACAACGAAAACATAACAAAGCCCGCCAGCCGGTGTGCCTTCGCCATGTGGCTGAAGGCGGCGTTATACGGAAAGTGCAGTCTTTCTCACTGTTTTGGGTAACAGGCTGAATAAGGCGCACTCCAGATATCAGCTCAGAGCTGAATGATAAAGAAGATTGATTATGACCATTGAGAAGAAATACGTTGTTTCATTAGATCAGGGTACTACAAGCTCTCGAGCCATTATCTTTAATCACGATGGTGGCATTGAGGGTACTTCACAGCGTGAATTTACTCAGTACTACCCACACGCGGGTTGGGTCGAGCACGATCCCATGGAAATCTGGGCGACTCAAAGCTCCGTGCTCACTGAAGTTCTGGCCAAGACAGGTATCCGTTCTGACGAAATCGCTGCCCTGGGCATCACCAATCAGCGTGAAACCACTGTCGTTTGGGATAAAAATACTGGCCGTCCGGTCTATAACGCGATTGTATGGCAGTGCCGGCGTACAACCGAAATCTGCGAGCAACTGAAGAAAGAAGGTCTGGAAAGCTATATCAGGGAAACTACCGGTCTGGTTTTGGATGCTTATTTTTCGGCAACGAAAATTAAGTGGATTCTGGACAATGTAGAAGGTGCTCGTGAAAAAGCTGAAAACGGCGACCTGCTGTTCGGTACCATCGATACCTGGCTGACCTGGAAACTAACTGACGGGCGTGTCCATGTCACCGATTACTCGAACGCTTCTCGTACCATGCTTTACGATATCAACAGGCTGGAGTGGGACGAAAAACTGCTGAAGGCCATGGGCATTCCTGCCTCCATGTTACCGGAAGTAAAATCCAGTTCTGAAGTGTATGGCCAGACGAACATCGGTGGCAAAGGGGGTACCCGCATTCCTGTAGCCGGTATTGCAGGTGATCAGCAGGCTGCTCTGTTTGGACAAATGTGTCACGAAAAAGGTATGGCCAAGAATACCTATGGCACAGGCTGCTTCCTGCTCATGAATACAGGGAGTGAGCCGGTTAAATCTGAAAACGGTCTGCTGACGACCATTGCTTTCGGCATTGATGGCAAAGTGCAATACGCTCTGGAAGGCTCCGTATTTATGGGCGGTGCTTCCGTTCAGTGGCTTCGCGATGAACTGGGACTGATTCGTGACGCGGCTGACACAGAATACTTCGCCAGTAAAGTTAAAGACACTAACGGTGTTTATGTTGTACCTGCTTTTGTTGGGCTGGGCGCTCCCTACTGGGACCCCTACGCACGAGGAGCAATCTTTGGTTTGACTCGTGGCGCTAACCGTAATCACATTGTTCGTGCAACATTGGAAGCCATTGCTTATCAGTCCCGTGATCTGATCGATGCTATGGAGCAGGATTCAGGTATCGAGATGAAACAGCTGCGTGTCGATGGTGGTGCGGTCGCCAATAACTTTTTGATGCAGTTCCAGTCTGACATTCTTGGCACTGAAGTGGTTCGTCCGACGGTTGTTGAGTCCACGGCCGCAGGTTCGGCCTATCTGGCGGGGCTGGCTGTTGGTTTCTGGAACAGCACCGATGAGCTAAAAGATAAGGTTTCCGTAGATCGAGTCTACGCTCCGGCAATGACCGATGAAGATCGTGTGAAACTCTACGATGGCTGGAAGAAAGCGATCGTTCGCAGTCAGTCCTGGGAAAACCAGTAGTGATGTCAATTTCCTGATTCTCACGCAAGTGAGCCTGCTCTGGCAGGCTCACGAATGCAATGAGAATAAATATATTTTTCAGCGCCCTAAGTTCTGGCTGACCCGGGTTTCTGGTTCATTGGAGATGACTTTTTACGCAGGCCATCAAAGGTGAAAATGATCAGGGCAAACCAGATCAGGCCAAAAGTGATGAGTTGAGCCTGGGTCACTTCTTCTTTATAGACGAACAGTCCAACCAAAAAGGAAATGGATGGGCCAAGATACTGCAGGATGCCTATAGTAGTTAATGCCAGCTTTTTGGCCGCCATAATAAACAGAACCAGAGGGATGGTCGTGACCAGTCCGGCGAGAGACAGCAGGAGGCTGGTGTGAGTGTCCGAAAACCGGAAACTGTGGTCACCACTTTTGTAGATCCAGAAAAAGTATCCCAGCGTGGCTGGCAGCAGAATCAGGGTTTCAAAAGCCAGACCGGGGACAGCGTCTACCTGAGTCGTTTTCCTGACCAGTCCGTACATGCCAAAGCTCATGGCCAGAGCAAAGGCCACCCAGGGCACGATACCCAACATCAGTATTTGATAGATGACGGCGACCGTTGCCAGCAGAATAGCAACTTGCTTGAGCGGTGACAGTTTCTCATTCAGGAACAGGTAGCCCAGAAGAACATTAAACAGTGGGTTGATATAATAACCCAGGCTGGTTTCAAGAATCCTGTCATTGGTCACACCCCAGATAAAGATCAACCAGTTTGCACCGACCAGAATAGCAGACAGCGCCAGTGTTCCCGACAATTTGATACTCGAGAAAATCTTCTTTAGCTCTGAAGTTGTACCCATTATTTTCAGTAAGGCCAGCAACAAAATCGCTGACCAGAACACACGGTGTCCCAACACTTCAAGTGGGGGCACATTTTCCAGCGCTTTAAAATAGATGGGTACCAGTCCCCAGATGGTAAAGGCCATAACACCCAGTGCAAAGCCGGAAAAATCTCGTTGTTCGGACACTCTTTTTTCCTAATTGGTTACTTCTCAAGTACCTCTTCAGGTACCTATTACGCAGTTATGGTGAGCATGCAATTCTTACCGTTTTTAACGGTGAGCCCGATAAATTTTAAGAAGCATTGAGCGGGTTGTTCTGTTTTTCATAATGAGGCATTGTGCCTGAACATTCGTTGCTAGTTAACCCACTGCCGAATTAAGAAGTACGCATTGAGAAAACAGTGCCTGAGCCGATGACTTTACTTAAGAATGAGTAAAGGATGCAAAGGCTGCGATGCAATGGATTGTCGGGTTTATGATGCTTATGTTGAGTCTGTCCACTCAGGCCGAATTGCAGTTACCTGTTTATCGTGTAGCGATTGTTGATCGCTTTTTCCCTCCGGCCGAAGGCTTTGAAAATGATGAGGAGCGGGTTCTTCACGGCTGGCTTTATGGCATGATGGATTTAGACGACGATGAACGTCAGGAACCTTTTTATCATGGTGATGTTGTTCGGCTGATTGCCTCCCATCCCCAGATTACGTTTATTCAGTACCCGATTCTGGATGGGAAGAAACCCATGTCAGAGATTTTGGTCAACCTTCAAAATATTTTGGCCCGTTACGCAAAACAGCCCGTTGATGCAGTTCTTCTTTCCTGGGAGTCTTCCACGCTGATCAGCACATTTAAGGCACCGCTCGAGCTGGAGCGGGCGGGTGAGTACAAGGAAAAAGTCAGGGAAATGGGACAGACTGATGAAGTCTGGAAAACCACACACCAGATTATCATGGCTCTGGAGGCTCTTACCGCCAAGGGTATACAGGTCTATACCATTGCCGGTAACGGCGGGACAGGAATGATCAATACATTTTCTCTGGCGGATGATGTGGTCACGGTGGGCTCCGTCGAACCGGAATTGAAACATTTCGTTGCTAACAATCCCTTTGTTGATACCCACGCCCAGGCTGCCTACGAAGTCATCCGGGTTGATAATTCTGAAGGTGAGCCCATTGGCTATGACCTGAATGGCGACCAGTGTGTTGATATTCCACTGGATCGCCTGACCGGTTACACCCGGAAAGTAACAGAATACCCTAAAAAATTCTGGCGATTGCTTACGGGGTCTTCATTTGCTGCTCCTGCTGCTCTCAAGGCAGCACTGTTTGCGAATCTGCCATTGAGAGCTTGTCACTACTAGTCCCTGAACCGTACAACAAACCACGCAGCCCAATTGAATACGTGTCAGGAATCAGTAATAAAACGACACATGTCTATTATTTAGTGGTCATTCTTTAGCTTTTTTTGCTGGAGTATTTTCACTGCCGGCTGACTTTTGGACAGCGGCGAGGATGCCTCTGAGCATATTCAGCTCCTTGGCTTCAGGTCTGGCTCGGTTGAACAGGCGACGAAGACGGGTCATTACCAGGCCCGGGTGCTGTTTGATGATAAAGTTAATCTTGTTCAGCGTCTCTTCCAGGTGTTCGTAGAAATATTCGAGCTCGCGGGCCAGAGGGTACTCTTCGGTTTCGTTGCCGGAAAAATCCGACTGGCTCTGGCGTAATTCTGCCTTGCGAATGTCGTAGCAGAGAATCTGAATGGCAGAAGCCACGTTCAGTACCGGGTATTCAGGGTTGGCATCAATGGAGACATGATAATGACATTTCTCAAGCTCCTGATTAGTGAGTCCCATGGTCTCCTGACCAAAAACCAGTGCCACTGGATTCCGGACCGCTTCAGTCACCAGTTTGTCTGCACAATCTTCAGCCGTCAGCATGGGACGGGTAAAGGTATGGTTGCGACTGCGGGCGCTGGTTCCTATCACCGCGGAGCAATCAGCAATTGCTTCATCCAGGGTCTGAAACACCCTGGCAGCCGACAACACATCCCGGGCCCCTGCTGCCATAGCCTCAGCACCCGGGTCAGGGAATCGCCGGGGAGAGACTAGACAAAGGTCTGAGAGTCCCATGGTTTTCATGGCTCTGGCTGCGGAGCCAATGTTTCCTGGATGAAAGGTATTGATCAGAATAATGCGAATGTTAGACAGCATCGTGACCTGAATTAGCACTGAGAAGAGGAATTTAAAGCCGGGCATTATACGTTGAGTTGTTTTGACTTACGACTGTTATTGCAATGACCCACTGGTCGGATACTTATTGGATGAAACCGGTGTGAATTATCGCCATTCTATCTGAAAGGGTACGGTAATTTACGGATGCCTGACTGTATAACCACCCTGGTTCAGATAGAATAGCTTTCTTTTCCCCTCAGGTTGTTTCCTCTGCTATGAGACGTATCACGGAGAAGCGGGCTTATAAATGGTTGATCGGCCAGCTCAGTCCTACACAGAACTGGTTGCTGGCATCCATCATACTGGGCTTGATCAATGGTCTTCTGTTCCTGGCGCAGGCTTCGTTGCTGGCGAAAATTATTCATCAGATCGTGATGGAAGACGCAGTCAGGGCGTCTTTGATCCATGACCTGATGCTGACTGTCATGATCATAGTGCTGCGAGCACTTTGCCATTGGGGCAGGGAGATCACTGGTTTCAGAGCCGGGTTGGTTGTCAGGGAAGTCATTCGTGGAGCCATTCTCAACAAGCTAAAAGCTCTGGGCCCTCTGGTGATTGCTGAGCAGCCTGCAGGCAGCTGGTCGACTATGGTGGTAGAGCAGGTGGAAGAGCTACAGGAGTTTGTTGCTCGCTACATTCCACAGATGGCTCTGGCGGTATTAATTCCTTTGGTCATTTTGATCGTGGCCTTTCCAATGAACTGGACTGCCGGTCTGATTTTCTTGGGGACAGCCCCTTTGATTCCAGTGTTTATGGCATTGGTAGGAATCAAGGCCGCTGAGGCGAATCGACGGAATTTTCGGGCCTTGAACCGACTGGGAGGCTTCTTTCTGGATCGTTTGCAGGGGATGGAAACGTTAAGGCTGTTCCAGCGCACCCGCCATGAGCACGAGTCTCTGAAAACGGCCAGTGAAGATTTTCGACATAAAACCATGCAGGTTCTGCGACTGGCCTTTTTATCTTCCACGGTGCTGGAGTTTTTTGCTTCTGTTTCCATTGCCATTCTCGCCGTTTACCTGGGAATGAGTTTTCTGGGCTATCTCAATTTTGGCAGTTATGGTGCCGGGGTTAGCCTCTATTCCGGTTTATTCCTGCTGTTGTTGGCACCTGAGTTTTATCAACCTCTGCGTGATCTGGGAACGCATTATCACGCTAAATCAAAAGCAGTAGGTGCAGCAGAACTTATCCTTGAGACGCTTGAACGCGAAGAGTCCAGAGTGCATCAGGGCAAGGCTTCGTTGGCCATGGAGACACCGGTTTCACTCAATGCAGAGCGTCTGACGGTTCAGGGCAGTGTCGAAGGCAGAGCCTTACTCAAGGAAGTCTCTTTTGACATTGCGGCCGGCGAACGGGTGGCCATCATTGGTCCCAGCGGGGCAGGTAAGTCGACGCTGGTTAACACCCTGATGGGATTCTGGAACTATCAGGGCAAAATCAGGGTCGCCGGAGAAGACCTCTCCAGCTTTTCAATGGATAACTGGCGTAAAAGAATCGCCTGGTTGGGGCAGCAACCCATGATTATCCATGGCACGGTCTATGAAAATGTTTCATTGGGTCGTGATTTGGATGAGTCTCAGGTCAATCGGGCTCTGGCAAAGGCTCAGGCTATGGAGATTGTTGAGCAGTTACCAGAGGGGCTGAACGGTTTGCTGCAAGAACAGGGGGGTAACCTTTCTGTAGGGCAGGCACAGCGAATAGCGTTGGCAAGAGCCATCGCTGAGCCGGTGAAACTGTTAATTCTGGATGAGCCAACAGCCAGTCTGGACGCCTACAATGAGCGCCTCGTTCTGGATGCTCTGGAAGCCATTGATCCGGAATGTACGGTGATCACTGTCACTCATCGGCTCAAGCAAATTGATTCGATGGACAGAGTGTTGATGCTTGAAAACGGGCAGTTGGTCGCCGATGGTGAACCAGGTGTTCTCAAACGGGAGTCTGCGGTGGTGCAAGCCTTTGTGGCTGGTTTAGCAGGGAGTCTTGATAATGAGTGATTTGCTGCCTTATTTAAAGCTTTATCGCAGGCACTGGGGTGCTCTGTCTGTGGGTATGTTACTGGCTCTGGCGACCTTGCTGTTCAGTCTTGGGCTGTTGGCTTTGTCTGGCTGGTTTATCACGGCAACGGCTCTGGCGGGTCTGACGGTTGTGACCGCTCAGACGTTTGACTTCTTCTCTCCCGGTGCGGGGGTTCGAGGTTTTTCGATCGGTCGTACTGCTGCCCGATACTTTGAACGATTGGTGAGTCACGATGCTACCTTCAAGCTGTTGGCCTGGCTGAGAAGCTGGTTCTTCGAGAAACTGCTTCCACTTTCTATGACTCAGTTGAAGCGCTATCGAAAAGCTGAGTTGCTGAACCGTCTTGTGGCGGACGTTGATGCTCTGGATCAGCTTTATCTGAGACTGTTCAGTCCGGTCACTGCTGCGGTGCTGGTTGTTATTCTGCTTTCCCTTGGACTGAGTTTCTTCAGTCCTGTACTGGGCCGGGGGGCGATACTGCTGATGGGCGTCTGGCTGATCGTGCTACCCCTGATGTTCTACCGCCTCGGTTACAAGAGTGGTCGGCAACAGGGCAAGCTGATGGGGGAGCTGAGACAAAAAGTCCTGGACTATCTACAGGGCATGGCTGAATCCAGAATTTATGGTTCAGAAGTCAGGATGAGAGAACGTACCGACGCTACTGAGCAACATCTGCACCATACCCAAAAAAAAATGTCGAGACTGGAAGGGCTGGGTGGTGCGTTGATGTTGGCCGGGGCTGGCATTTCAGCGGTCATCATGCTGTATCTTGCCGCAGGAGAATATCAGCAGGGTGTTATTTCCGGGCCCGTTATGGTTATGTCGGTTTTTGCGGTGTTGGCAGCTTTTGAAGCATTGATGCCTTTGCCGGGTGCTTTCCAGTTTCTTGGCAACACCCAACTGGCCGCTTCGAGGCTGACCGAAATCCTTGAAGAAGAAGCCATTGAATTTGGAGATAAAACCCTACCGGATGCCTTCAAAGGCCAGATTGCTTTTCTGGATGTCTATTTCCAATATCCAGCCGCAGCGGTCAGTAAGACAGAGGGTCCGATGATTCTGGATGGCATCAGTCTTGATATTCCAGCAGGTCAGCATCTGGCATTACTGGGTAAAACGGGTTGTGGCAAGTCAACACTGATCCGAATCCTCACCCGACAGCTCACGGGGTTTGAAGGCAGAATCGAGGTGGGTGGCATTGCCATTAATGACTATTCCGAGGCTTCACTCTATCAGTTGTTAACGGTGATTCCCCAGCAAACCCACGTGTTCAGTTCGACGCTCAGGCAAAATCTGAAAATGGCCCGACCCGAAGCGCAGGACAGTGAACTTTTGGAAACGGTCAAGGCGGTAGGTCTGGATCGTCTGGCAGCGGCTGAAGGTGACCATAACTTGCTCGATCTATGGCTGGGGCAGGGTGGGGTTGCTCTTTCCGGAGGAGAGCAGCGCAGGCTCGCGATAGCCCGGGCACTTTTGAAAAAGGGTGAAGTGTTGATTATGGATGAAGCCAGTGAGGGGCTTGACCCGATCAGTGAGGATCATTTGATGAATCAGATTCTGGACGCATACCGGGATAAAACCGTCATTATGATTACCCATAAAAAGGCCATGCTGGAGCGCATGGACCGCGTGATTCAAATGGATGGCGGGCGCGTTGTTTAGCCGGGAAATTCTATGGTCATGACGGTTTTTTTGGACGCCCTCTCTCGTCCAGTTCTGTATCGAAGTCGATCAGGTTGTCATCGTTGCCTTGTCGCTGGCTGAGAAATTGCGCGGTCTCTTGTTTTTGACGATCACTGATCACTTTTCTGAGTAAGCTGAGCTCGGACAGTCGATGACTGTCAGGGTTGGTCGCCAGTTCATCCCGGCAGGCTTTCAAGAGTTCGATTTGCTCGCGGGGGGAATAGTGGCCTATAAAACTGTCCATATACCGATCGGCCGATTCCCGGTCATGATTCTGATTGGGAAGAATTTCGTGATAACGCCCCTTTCTTTCAATCTCATCCGGGCTATCTGTCGGCAATACCGTCAGGCTTTCCCCTTGATCATTGGCTTCAGGGGGATTCATTAGCTTCACTGCAACACTCAGGCGCAGGGACATGCGAGCCGCATCATTGCGATTAAGGCCCAGGCTGGCAAATTCTTCCATCTGCCAGGGGATGAGTTCTGCCACCAGAAAGTGTTCAGGGAAAGGTTGATCGTTTTCAATGCACCAGAGGGCAAAACTGTACGGGTCTTTTTGCCAGAGTTCCCGGGCTAGTTGAGTGCGCTCGACAAGCTCCTGTTCCGGGACTTTAACAGGAATCAAACGCTGGTCAACCAGTCCTGCCCCGGCAACGCTCCGGGCCCAGCGGCATTCGTGAATTTCCCGCTCATTGATCTTTTTATCGCTGAGCCAGCCACGGCCCCTGAGCATGTCAGCCAGTTTAAGACCGAAGTCCTTTACCTTTCTGACCATGCGCCTCCCGAGCCAGCGAGGCTTGTCTTCAGGTTCGGGCGGCTGTCGGCTTGTCGGAATCGTTTCCCGGAGGAGGTCCTGTCGGAGTGTGTTCAGGCAGTTTTCAACGCTGGTGGCCATGGTTCAGTCCCTGTAGAGCCGTCCTTATTATGTTTTAGAAACAAACATTTTCAGTATAGAAGGCTGATTATGCCCGCCTTTTATGGCAGCTTATCATGCAGATAGCGATCGATTTTATCAGGCACTGTCAATAAAAGAGGGTTGAGTCGTAGCACTTCGGTGTGAACTTTAGGCAAAGCTTCATCTTCATACTCATGGGCGATAGCGTCAGGCAATACCCGGCGATATGGGGTCACAGTTTTTTTGAAAAGAAAAGGCTGTTGGGGTCTTCCTGATAATCTCCAAAAGGTGAACAGGGCTCAAAACCAAAGCGCTCATAAAGCTCACAGGCTGGTTTGAAGTGGTCCATGGAGCCTGTCTCCAGGTACACGGTTTTATACTGTCTTCGTTCCGCTTCACTGAGAATATTTTTCAAGAGAGCCGAAGCCACACCCCTTCTGAGAAAGCCGGATGAGGTCTTCATGGACTTAATTTCACCTTCATGGGGCGAGAGGGCTTTCAAGGCGCCACAACCGGCCAGACTGCGGTTTATCCAGACGGACCAGAAGGTAATATCTGGCGAGCGCAACGCCTCAATACCCAGAGCATGAACGCTTTCTGCCGGTGACTGAGTGTGCATATCATCCAGATGCTCCTGGAGAAGATAAGCAATTTCCTGGCCCTGCAGGTCGTCTAGTTTTATTTCCATAAATAATTCTTTTACTGCCGAATGGTTGTTGAAACTGGAAAGTGGATGCGGTGATCCGTCGCTTGCGGAGTGACAATCTTGATCCTGACCACTTCCGGCGACTTAACCTGAATGATTTCGATCCAGAACATAATATTTTACGGTATCCATATCTTCTTTTACTTTTTCAAGAATTTCCGAGGTGGATCGAAAACCGAGTCTCAAGAGTACCCGCTCGGACTTTACGTTCTTAGTGAGTGCTCTGGCGCGGATCTGGTTGAATGGCAGCTGCTCAAAGGCATGGCTGATGAGTGATTGTCCGGCTTCAGAGCAATACCCCTGCCCCCAGTAGGGCAGTCCCAGCCAATAGCCCAATTCAGCTTGTGTGTGGGTGGTGTTAGTCAACCCAATGGCTCCCAGCAGTGTGTCTGATGATTTCAGTGTGATGGCATAGACGAAAGCACTGTTTTTTTCTCTCAGGCTTTCATTATCCTTAATCCATTCTTCTGCCAGGCCATCAGGGTAGGGGTGGGGTATGTTTTCGGTCAGTCTGGCTACCTGCTCTTCTCCAGCGAGTATTTCTACCTGGCCAGCGTCTTGCGGAGTGAAAGCCCTGAGGATTAATCGGTCTGTGGTAATTATCTTTTCCATAATGTCAGACTCTTGTTGTTGCTTCTTGTCTGATATCCTGCCATGAATTTAAACATAAATCCTTTGTTTTAAAGCTTTTTTGAGGTGATGTTCAAGTCACTGACATGACTGAGCGTTGGTTCTTTCATCAAAAGCACTCAACAATATCGTCCATTGAAGAGTGCCTCAGAAAAACACAAATCTTGAGTATCTGGCCAGTTGGGTACGCACATTCTGGTGAGTGGGTTTTGTCATCCACCAAGGCACTCATCCCAGTTACAATGACTGAGCCTGGCCTTATTTACGTAGCCAGAACTGGAGCGCAGCAGGATGGAAAAAAACCACCGTCCAGATTTGTGAAACCAACTGGTTAGCTGCTCATAACAGGTGGGTGATGGATTGATAGATGGAATTTGTATAAATGTATTCTCTCTGATCATCTGACAAATTTTTGATACCGTTTCTGATTTGTCCAGCGAGTGATTTAACCGAGCTTGATGATCGATCAAATCCCTTCTCTGTTTTCAGGCTGGCAAGTTTTCTTATGGCATCAACTAATGCCTTAAAATCCGGTTCCGTCATAAACTTAGGGCCTTTACCACCTTGAAAGGGGTCCTGACCGCCACCGGCTCCACCACTGGCACCAGCGCCTTTGCCATTTTTGCTGCTTTTTCCACCGCGTCCATGGCTACCCCCTCTATGACCGTTGCCATTATTCTTACTTTTGGCGCCAGCGCTTCCATTGCTTCCGCCTGAGCTACCTTTATTTTTATGTGCTTGTCGGATCTTGTTGTCAGGGACTGTGAAGTCAGCTGCACCCAAATACAATCCGGTACAAGCTGGAAGACCCATATCTGAAAAGCCAACACCTGAGACGTCGCCAGAAATCATTTTGCCAAACAGTGCAAGACCCGAATGGAAGCAGCCACTGATGGTGGGTTTGAGTTGAGAGCGGTCAATAATGAAACCCTCTTCGATAATGACATCGCCCGGCAGTTCCAATAGAACCTCTTCTTCATACCCCGGAGATGCCATTAAGGTAGGATTCTTCGATGTTAAGCCATCAGAATAATCATCATCGCCGGCACGGGGAGAATAGATCGGATAATACTTGCCTTTGTGGGAGGTGGGTTCAATGTTTGATGGTGAAATAAATGAGACATCTATCTCCTTTTGTTTTTGATGTTCCTGCGTTATGGAAACGCCTGAGTCTGACACCGGAGAGGGTTTCAAAACAATGGGGAGTCTGACATCGACAAGAGAAACTTTTTTGTTATGTTCACTTAAGGGAAGAACAGTAATATTGCATTTATTATCAATCCATTCGCCATAGGCACCGCCAAGACTGGAGGGTGAGTTAGCCTGATTGAAACGCTCTCCATACTCTTCACACAAGGTGTCCACTGGTAACCCATAGGAGCTCATCGACATGGAAAACGAAACAGCCAGAAACAAAGAAGGGGTTAATGCGTTTGAGAAAGAAGGAAATGGTTTATTCAACGAAAACCTCACAGTTTTTATATTACAGTTTTGTCATTAGTTGTGAACTAATCAAAGTAGTTTAAAAACAGAGAGTTGTATGGATTTTTTTTGTTAAGGTATAGTTACCAGTCTTTATTTTGGTCATCGGTCTTTGACTGTCACTATTCAAGACAACGGAGCTTATTAACCGTTGACCATACCGGTTCTTACAAATGATCCTTGACTGAAGTCTCAAGATTTTCTTCTCCTGAGAATCAGATTTCATCTTGATTAGCTTAAGGACTACCAAGTCTGAGAAATATGAATGAGAGGAATTAGCTTAACCTGATGTTCAGTTTGAGTGCTCCAGTCCAAAGAGCACATAATTACTAGGGGTATCACTCTGATAACCTGAGACATCGGTTTCATTTTCTCTTGAGCTAGCACAATTACATGCGCCGTCACAATCACAGGTTTTTACTAATTCTGAATAATGTGGAGGGGGTTGGTGAGCTATAACATCGTAATTATTAACCACCATCGTCAGTGTGTAACCATGAGCGCTAACCGCAATCGCCAATACCTGAATATCTTCGTCGGATACTTGATTAAGGTGGTATTGTACTTTAATCCCATTAGTGAAAATGAATGATACAAAATGTGATGGTTGCAGGCTTTCACTATGACTTCTGTCATTTCGACCTTGCACAAGAATGACAGCCGGTAAAGCTTCATGGGATAACTCAGGTATTATCAATTTTAACCTCTGGTTGGTTGATCGGTTTAGCTGACCTATTATCCATTTTTGTGCTTGTGAAGTATTCAGGAAAAGCTCAACTATATGGGTGTCATCATCGAGAGCTTCTCTACTTAACAAAAAAAGTGTTTGAAGATTATTTGTTCTAGCTCTATGAGTCATAATGCGTCTATCGATAGTTCGATGTTCTGGAAAATTGCTTGGTGTTGCTGCCTGCAGTGCTCTCACCCTTTCTTGCTGATTTTCCAAGTCATGTGAATGTAGCTCGTATGCTACTGAACAAGGTTTACAGAAAATGCAACATAATAATTCTGAAAGACTGCATGTTGTTGTTGTCGTTTGACCTCTTAGTGTGTAACGAGTTCGGACGGTATGTTTAAGGTCATTAAGGCCGTTGCCAAATAAGCTATAAAAGAAATCTGGTACATTATTACTAGTATTAGTCTGGTTAAAATGTATTTGAGTTTTAGAAAATACGTCATAATGGTCGCAATCACGCCCGGTATCAACAGAGTCCAGTTGATCGGAGTCATCATAATTACGCATTCTTACACCATCACTATACTCGCTGGAAGTGGATGATGTGGCTGTACCAGTGAGTGTTAAATGGCCATGATTTTCCAGCTTCCAGTTAAACTGTAACTCTTTTGAGTTTGAATGAGATGATAGTAAGCAAAGCAGGAATAAAACAATAAAACTGACGTTTGTTTTCACTTTTAACTACCTGTTTATCATTAGCGTTAGTAAAATTTTAGATATTGGCAGTTAAGAATAGTTCAAATGACTTATGTGAAAAAACTTTCTGGAGTTCTAACGATAACTAACCGTACCTGAATGTTTAAAAAAAAGAGAAGTGTTTGGTTTTTTTGTTAAGGTATCGTTGCTTTTACCCGTCTTTATATAATTGTCGTCGGTCTAAGCCCATCACTATTCCCAACGACGGAGTTATCTATCAGCTTACAATGATAGCTCTTAGCAATGCTGTTGATTTATGTCTCATAAACTTCTCAACCCGTGGATAGGGTTTTCTCTTGATTAGCGGCAAGACGATTCTCCCTGAGAAATGTGAACGTAGCATAACCTGATGTTCATTACTGCTTCACATTAAACTCGTCATCCGCGTCTTGACATTCCGGGTATCTATGCATTTCATTCTCTTCTTCCTCTTGGGGCATTTCTTGTTCATTAAACAGGGTGTAGGTGGTTCGGAACGCATCCATATTGAAATTGCCATCCTCGTCTTCGGTTTCCCGGGAGTCTGGTAATAAGACGTGAATTTTCTTCTTAGTGGGCTTGTCTTCGCGTTTCAGCCGCGAGGAGCGGTGCAACTCCATATTGAAATCGCCATCCTTGTATTGTGATACCATCGAGCGTAATATTTCACGAGCATCCTTCATGGTGAGCGTGTTTTCCACTTCCGGCCAGTGACACGCTGCTTCCAGCTCTGCAAGAGTGGCTCCGGTATTATTATTTCTTAAGGTGGCACAATTACATGCTCCACCACAGTAACAGTTTCCTGTTCCCGGGAATTGTGCAAAATGTGGAGGAGGTTGGTTAGCTTTAGCGGAAGCATCATAATGATCGATGGTGAATGTCAGGGTATAAAATTTAGAGCTAACCGAAATCGCTAATACCTGAATGTCATTGTCGGGTGATTTCCTGAGGTGATATTGTACGACAGTTCCTTTTTGAAAATATAATGATAAAAAATGAGACGGTTGCAGGTTTACACTATCATCTTCAATGCTTTGCTGTTGCACAAGAATATTAGCGGGCCTGGCCGTATTGAATAACTCAGGAATTATCAGCTTAAACGTCCTGTAGGTCAGAGAGTTTAGTAGCTGATCTATTATCCATTGTCGTGTTTCTGGAGTATTCAGGAAAAGGTCGAATATATGGGTATCATGGTCTATTGCTTTTGTATTTGACGATAACAGCTTTTGATCATTATCGGTCACGGCTATATAAGATCGAGATACAGAGCGGCCAACGATACTTACATGTTCTGGCAAACTCTCTGGCGTTGCTGCTTCCAGCGTTTTCACCCTTTCTTCATTCTTTGGTAAGTTTTGAAAAAACATACTGCTAGTCGAAATAAAAGGCGTATTAAAAAAGCTTAACATTTGGATAATATTACGTGCTGTTGTTTTCGTTTTACCTCTTAATGTGTAACG
>NZ_JAHHPS010000178.1:0-1282 GCF_024606275.1 Endozoicomonas sp. SESOKO4
GTCCATGGTGGCAGTGTTCCAGCTCCAGGGGCTGGCCGGATAACGGGGTTTGATGTTCAGCTGGTCAGCATCCCGGGAAGGAATTATCACCGCACCTGCAGTGCTGGCCAGTCGAGCGATGACGGTCATGGCGGTTTCACTCTGGTAGCTGAAGCTGCCGCCAGGAATAATCCAGTCGGGTGTGCTGTAATCATCCAGCTCCGGATAGATTGCAGAGAAGCCGGTATTGGCCAGCTCTTCAGTGATCGCCTGTTTTGCGTTGAGGTTGCTGCTGTTGGACTTGCTGCGCTTGGGTGCATAGGGTGCTGCCAGCAGTTGTGTACGACTGGTTCCGTAGATGGTGTATTGTTCTTGTCCGAATGCTCTTGAACCGGTGTAGCGTTCCACGATGAAAACCCACTTCCAGCCATTAATGTCGACCTCGATCTGCTTGGGTCCGCTCTGATCGGGTTCCACTAATGCCAGGCTGCTGGCTCCCCAAAGCTCACCAATGAGTGCCCAGCTGAAGCTGTCGATGTCGAGGCTGATATCCATGTTGCTCATCTCGATCGGTGTCCTGTCGGGCAGCGTCACCACACTGATGGTGTTCATAAGCAGATAAGTCTCCCTTTTCTCTGGTTGTTCGGGTTGTGGTTTTTCGATGACATCGATCTCACCGCCATAGTCACCTGTGACCGTGTCATCTTTAGCTTTTCTGCCGGGTCCCCATGGGATGATGACGGGTTCATCCTGAGTGCGGTTACTGCTGAAGGCTGACTGCTGCAGAGAGTCTCTTGGTTGAATGGCCCTATTGGGAGCACTCTTGCCCAGATTGAAATACACGTCTGGGGTGGTTAATGGTGAGTAACGTTTGGCCGCAAAGGTAAAGTTCAGCAGTGCGGGTGCTGGTACCTGATAGCCACTGGCGGTGATCTGATGCGCTGCGCCATACTCGTCACTGCGATCAAAGCGCTCCGTGTTCTGCCGATCTCTCTGCGTACCTTGCTGCCACTGTTCAGAACTTTGCTGCTGCCTTGGCTGGACACTCTGATCCCTGAACTCATTGATGCTAAGTTCTTTGGCAGGTGGTTGCTGCCAGAGAGCCTGTTGTTGAGTCTGGCGATCACTGGCTTGCTGGTGACTGATTCTGACGGCTTCTTCCAATTCAGGCACTTTGCCCCATAACAGTCCGAACTGTGGAGTTTTCAGAATGGTGCCTTGATGACTACTTTGCTGAACACTGGCCTGAATCGTCATTGAGTGCTGGAACAGTCCCCGGGCAGATACCTGGTAGCTGTTGCCT
>NZ_JAHHPS010000179.1:0-1509 GCF_024606275.1 Endozoicomonas sp. SESOKO4
TGATTCTGAAAGTCAGAGTCGGTTTTAGCATGAAAGTTCATAACATTGATGTCAGCGTAACTAACATCAGGCAGGATATGACGGCAAGAGTGATGAAGGTGACAAAGTAGAGAAATAGTCATCCATCCGTAGTTCAGTGATTTTCGCCTTGCCATGATCCATCACTCTCCCGGCCACAGATTTCCAGCGTTTTACTATCACAGATGCTCAAAAGATGGCGGCCATCAATCGATTTGGTAAAGATCAGTCATTGTCCGCCTCCGGCAGCCAGTCTTCTGTCATGATCTGTTCGTAGGTCCATGGGCATTGCGGTGGGAAGACGTCGGGTTTGCACTGCATCTCGTTGGCGGCCAGCTTTCGGGAATAATCGTAAGCATCAAGAAAAATTTCATCCAGTTTGTTGTGCAAGCCAGGATTCTTTTTTAATTCCTTCAAAATAGCAATCCGCTGTTTGCCAATGCTGATCGACCAACTACGGAACCACTGATCCATGTCATGCAGATCGTCCTTGCCAGATTGCATCTGCCATTTAAGCGCATGTGACAAAAGCTGTTCGAGACAACTCTCAAGGGCACGGTAACGAGCTTTGCCCATGTCCTCTACTTCCTCGATCAGGTTGTCCATATCAAGTTCATTGAAACGGCCTTGCCTGATAAGCTCGGCTTGTTGGTAGGACCATGTGTAAAAATCAGTGTCATACAAGTTTTCCATAAATCACCTCCATAGCCCTGTCACTGTAGGCAATTAACAGAAGGGAATCAAAATGAATTACCAAAGCACAGATGCTTTTGCTGGGGGGGTGCCCGTGGTTTTGGGCTGGTCAATTCGGCCATTGAAGCCAAAGAGAACCGTCAGTATCGCAAACAAAAGATCGGAATGAAGCCGGGAATGAAGGAAGTCACCCCGTTCCCACGCTGGAGAGAGTTTTGCGACACCCTTTTTACGGCGGGGAGGATGTCAAAAGAGGTTTTGTCGAAGTCATGGCCGGTGCTCTGGTGCGCACAAGTATCGTGCTGAGTAAATGTTTCATAAGAATAATGTGGGTCCGGGCTAATGAGTGAGAGTAAACAATCAGTCATCCATCATTAGTTCGGTGATTTTCGTCGGATCATCTTGATTGATGGTCAAAACATGGCCATCGGCGCTGGGGATGGCTAATCGAGTAGCATCAGGATGGGAAATGGTGGCTTTTTTATCCCATGATCCATCGCTGTTCTGACCATAAATTTTCGCAGTTCCATCGAAACTGGCGGTGACCACATGGCGGCCATCGACGCTAAAGGTGGCTGATCTGATATCCCAAGTATGAGAGATGATGGCTTTTTCTTTCCATGATCCATCGTCCTTCTGACCGTATATTTTCACTGTATTATCTCCACTACGGGTGATCAGATGGCGGCTATCGGCGCTGAATTTGACTGACAAGACTGTTTTGTCATGGGAAATGATGGCTCTTTCTTCCCATGATCCATTGTCGTCTTTCTGACCATAGAGTTTCGCCTTGCCATC
>NZ_JAHHPS010000180.1:0-17155 GCF_024606275.1 Endozoicomonas sp. SESOKO4
CAGGGAGTGACCGATGCAGTCACGGCCATACTGCCTGACAGCGACATCCGTGTCATCAAAAACCTTAACGCTCTTTCAGGTGGGATTTCGAAACCGAAAAAAACCTGGGCCGCCTCATTGGAAAACGCCTGCGCAGAGGTTGCCCGGGGGCTGGGTTGGGAGAGCTTTGATACTGGCCTGCTGGCTAATATGAATCAGGATGTGCGCACCGTATTCAATGAGGCAGTAAAACTGCGACGGGATGTCGGAAAGCCGTTCCAGTTACCTGTTAACCCGCACGAGCCAAGGTCTGTGCAAGCTCTGCCGGGGCAGGACAAGACCATTGCAACCCTCGCCAGCAGTCCCCGGCGTGTCGTTATGGCAGACGGTGACAGCCGTTATATAAAAATCACCCCGGCAGGTCCGGGCAACCCTTTTCCAACCCTGTCATCCCAGTCACAGGAAGGCCTGAAGAAGTTATTACGGCAACCCCTTAATCCGGGTGAAAACGCTTCGGGCACACAGGCTTACCTGTCACAGCTGGCGGACTCTTATGATACTTTCGATGAACTTAAGGCCATTGACGCTACCGGTCAGATTAATACCGTTATTGACAAGATGGACACGGCTACCCGGCAGCGCTTTGCCAGGGAGTTCCTGCAATATACCCGGCAGTCAGCCATCCCGGCAGACCTGGCAGAGACCATAGCCGGGAAATTGCTTATGGTAGAGGTCAGCGCGCTGGCTTCCCTGCCTGACAGGATTTCCCCCGAGCTTTATCAGCGGCTTAACGGGCTACTGAACCTGGCCGGGAAAAGGGAATTTTCAGTGACCTTTGGCGGCCTGACGGTTCAGGTGTTCACCGACCCCTCAATCACCGCCGATGCCTCCTACCTGATGCCTGCCCAACGCACACTGGTGCTGGGCAATGGCACTGCCAGCCCGCTGACCGCAGCGGCAGCACTGGCCTTACTGCAAGCGGGTAAAGCACTGACACCGGAAGATCAGGCAAAATCATTCCTCGCTCTGCAACAGAGGCGGATCAGACTGCCAAAGGATGTGGACAGCCTGTCGCCGGATGTGCTGGTCAGCGAGTTCATGGTTAAACAGGGCAAGCTGACAGTCTCCGGCCTGCTGGAACGTCTGACCAGTTTTATCGGGCTGGCGGACAGACTGAACCGGGAGGGTTCCTCCGAAGCCCGCCTTCTGGCCGGGGAGATTCGCCAGAAGGTTGCTGACAGCGTTGCCGCACTCAGGAGTGGTATTGATGTTGACCGGATGGCGGGGCTCGTTGATATCAGCAACCGCGATTTCGACAAGGCCCTGCAGAATCTGGACAAGGCCGGTTTGCCAGACGGCCAGGCAACCAGGCTGCCTGTCGCAGACTGCGTGCTGTGCGACGGTTCCGGACCGACCAGGACCATAATGGCCCTGATGGACCGGGTCAGCGGGCACCTGGATGACATTGAGGTCAGTGACCGCTTCAACAGGGTCAGGCAGGCTGCCGGAGACAAAGGGTTGCTGGCAGACGCCTTCCTGCTACTGGAACAGGGACGCTTTGCGGCGGTGGCCACTGAAGACCCTCTGGACACCCCGGAGTTCCGCAAAAAGCTTCTTGACCTCTTCCGGCAGACACTTCGGGAACGGCAGGGGCTGACGCCAGAGCAAGCCATTGACCGGGTGGTCACTTTGCTCAATGACTCGGGCTACAGTGCCGACGACACCCGCTATTTAAAGGGAAAGCTGCTTGGCAACCGGGAATTCATGGAACAGCTCAGGACCGGCGGGGATGGTGCTGATCCGAACGATATCAGATCAGGCAAGCCGAAGAGTAAGTGGCAAAAATTTACCAACACGCTCGGGAAAATCAGCAATAGCAAAAAATACGTGCGCTCCAGAAGGGCTTACGGCTCGGGGATGTCCGTGGCTGGCCTTGTCAGTGGTATTCAGACCCTCGAAAACCTGGAGAAATACGGAGACGCACTGTCTGATGAAACCAGGAACCTGGCCTATGCCGGGGCAGGTCTGTCGATTGGCGGCTCAGTTTACAGTGCGGCCATGACCGCCCATTGGCTGCTGAGCGGCAGCAAACGCATTGGCAAAGCCGTTACAACAGGCACCACCACTCTCAAGACCATGAAGACCACCACCAGAGCCTCAAGGGCCTCAAGGTTCGCGACCACAATGGTGCCGGGATTTGGCAATGCCATTAGCATTGCCAGTGCCGCGGTTTCGATAGCCGCATCTGAAAAGTCCGCAGAAGAAGCAAGAAAGAGTGGCAACCATGCTCAGGTCGGTTATCACAGGGTCATGATAGCCCTGAGTGCGATTTCCATTGGCCTTGATGTACTGGGTTTGGCGCTGGACTTTATCTGTCCCAAGCTGGGTATTCTCGTAGACCTGATCAGCGAGATACTCGGTTGGATTCAGACCGCCATCGCAGAATGTATGCCGCCCAACAATGCCTACCAGGAGTTCGAGGCAATACTGGCCAGCGATGGCTTCAATCAATACATTGACGACATGGCCGGGTCCTTTGAAGAAAAAGGATTTTCAAGGTTTGAGTACCACGCCGATGCCACTGAGTTTCTTGACCAGAGAAAGTTTGAGGAAAACCTGGAAGAACTGTTGATATCCCGGAAAAGATCACTGTCCGGGACCAAAAAAGGCCTTGCCTTTCTGGACTCGACCAACCGGAAACGAGCAAAGGCAGGGACAAAATTGGCAGACCATATGGTGGGCAAGAAAGGCTTCAAGATATTTTATGGTTTAGGTGGCAATGACACCCTGGTCGCTGACGAGGGGGAGCTCCATGGCGGATCAGGCCATGACCAGCTGATCCTTGAGACAGGTGAAGTATACGGGGGCAGGGACAATGATGTTATCCGGATTAAAAAGACCGGGAAAGCGTATGGAGGGCCTGGTGATGACGATATCTGGATTGGCGAGTCAGGGGTGGCCTATGGCGGTAGAGGCAACGATGTCCTGCGTCTGCCCCATGAGGGGGTCGGCTATGGCGGACCGGGCAACGACACCCTCATTAACGGCAGGCTACAGGACGGTGGCTCCGGTCATGATCTTCTCCTGGATGACCTTGGCCGTATCAAACAGGTTGATGGTGCAGGCAATGACCGGTTTAAACCGGGTATAGGTCGGGGGATCATTATCGGGGGACCTGGCAATGACACCCTGATTATGCCAACCGAGATCAAGATTCCTAAAACTAACTTCTTTGGCGGCTTTCTGGAAACGGGTATGAAGTACTTTCACCTTCGCCAGACCGACTCCGTCGCATTATTCGAGGTTCACCTGCGAAGCGGACAATGGCGTAGCCGTTTTGCTGAATACCTGGAATACCACAATCTTAAACGCCATGCACCGGATGGCAGGGAAACGCCGGGAGGCGCTATTTTCAGTCTCTTTGGCGTACCGGATAATGGTTTTGATATCAACCCACGCCACAACTACCCTGAGAGCGATCTTTACCCAAACAAACTTTATATTGCCTCGCTGTCAGAGATAAGAGCGGACTACCAACGTAAAGAAATTCACAAAAGATTGATCTCCGAACGTGTGCTGACGGGTTATGACGAAAAGCACACGAACGTAAAACGGGTCTCTGATAAATACGGCCATCAGGAATACTTTGACGTGGGCGAAGTTTTTTTTAAACACGCCTATCACTGGGGAGGGCCCACACAAGAAGGCCATATGTATTTATCAACAGCAGGCCTTTACCTGCTATCAAACGGGGATTTGTACTATTTCAGCGAGCGTGGACTGAGGGAGCGCAGCCGAAGGGAGAAAGTCAATGAGTCCAGTGTATTTTACACAACCCTGTGTCAGCTATTGGAAACCGGGGGGACCGTTACCGGCATTGAAACGGTGGTGGGGTCAGAGCAGGGTCTGAGGGCGATCGGGACGTTTCAGCCCGACAACATTTATTTCAATAGTGGTAAAAATGAGGCCTTTACCCTGGGCGGGAACGATTTTGTCCATGCCGGCAATGGCACCGGGATTAACTGGATACATCTGGGATCCGGTGATGACCTGGCATTGTTGGGTGATGGCTTGAACGAGGTCCATGGAGGCCCTGGCACGGACACCGTGTCTTACCGTCTCAGGAAAAAAGGTCTTAAACTGGACCTCACCCACCGGAACCTCTATGGCCTACAGCCAGCAGAGCAGCTGACAGAGGTGGAGGTCATCCAGGGTTCCCCGGGCAATGACACCCTCCTGGGAGACCACCGTAATACCGTTTTCGTGGTCACCAATGGCACCAATACCCTGGATGTCCGGGGCGGCAACGACACCGTGACCGCCAACGGCGGAAAAACGTCTGTCCGGTTACGCAGTGGCTTTAACACGGTATTACTGGGTGAGGGCAGGCACGAGGTATACACAGGCACTCATTCGGACACCCTCTGGCTGCGTCGTGGCAGCGATCTTGGCAACCACCGCATTCACGGTCATAAACACCAGAAGCCGCCAACAGGAAAATGGCCCGTGCTGGTCATCCGTTGGGAAAAATCGGGTGAATCGTGCCGTGACCCGCAAAAGGCCAGTTTGACCATCAATTCTTTTGACGAGAGCCTGAATCTGTTTTTTAGCCCTGAAATACCGCGTCAGAGCGTCACCCTTGACTTTCACACTGATGGTTTACGTCATTTCGAAACAGTACAAGCCAACCCCGTTATCCTTTATTGGGAGCAAGCGGCAGGCAACCCCCCTTCCCTGCCAATGACCGAGGCCCTGACCCGCCTGAGGAACAGTACTCTCTCGATTTATGTTGATTCAGACAGGGAACCCTGCCAGGTCAAAAAGAGAGTGGAGGACTACACCTTTTCCACAGGGGAGATGCTGGCATTCTTAAATCGCTATCCTGAAAAACCCTTAGGTGAATTCCCCCCGGCCAAATGGCGTGACGAAGCTGAACTGAAGAGCCTTGCCGATGAGGGAAAAAACCTGGGCGCCGGCCTGCACCGGATTGGCAGTCGGGAAAGCAACAATGTCAGGCTGGAGATTGAGTTTCGTTTCGACTCTTCCACATGCACCCCCCACAGTGGTGTTTTACGCAAGCTGACCCTGAAGCCGGGCGAACAGCAGGTGCTCTTTGAAGGCGTCACCCCTCTCATGAAGAAGTATCTGCACCCGGTCGAGAACGGTCCTCTCGTTCTCTCTTCAAGACCGCGGCACATACTGACTTTAAAACTGGTTAAAACCCATGCAGACGGTCGCAGACAACATCACGGTCGCCATACGGTATCAGAGTTAAAACCGGTCTCAAAAAAATGGGCCGAACTGTTCCCCGGTCAGCCAATGGCACAAGCCCTGACCATGCTCGAGATACGTCATACCTTTGACAGGGACACAACTTTTCTTAGGCTATGCAAGACCTCCAAGGCATTCAGCAGCTCTGTGGTTTTACCGGCTGTTCACCTTGACTTGTCATCAGCCTCACACTCTGGCATCCCCATCGTTGTCGGCGGCCCGGGCAATGACCGGCTAACAGGCAACCCCTTCACAGATAATGTATTGCTTGGCATGGGGGGGCGTGACATTTTGAAGGATATGGGAGGGAATAACCAGTTCATTGTCGGCATGGGCAATACCACCGTTATTGCTGCCAATGAGGGACACAACCAGTTAATACACGACAAGTCTTCTGTATTTTACGATGTCCGGCTCCTGCGGAAAGGCTCCAGAAGTATCAGTATCAAAGTCGCCTCAACCTATCAACTGGATGGGATGACCGTCAACGTCACGGAGGGGATCGCACAGACCCGATGGCGAAATACTGACGTAACGGACAGCTGGCGTTATCACCAGACGGTATTCAAAGGGATCGACCAGATTGCCGGGACTTCGGGCGATGATACTTTCTTTGGCAGCAATGGTACGGATATTTTCAGCACCGGGGGCGGCCTGGACAAGGTGAGCATGGGGGACGGAGACGACCGGATCATCCTTAACGCCCCCTGGCAAAATGGCACCTTCCTGGACGGGGGCGGCGGCGCCAATACGCTGCTCTTTAAATGGCCCGTTAGTGATGATGTAACGGTTGACCTGAAGGAAGGTTTAACGGTCAGGAACCTTATCCTGGAGGACACCGGAGATGACCACAACCTGCTATTTTCCGGTGATGATGACGCTGACATTTATGTGTCCAGAGGTTCCCTCTTTAAATTTGATGGCAGAGGGGGGGATGATTACCTTTTCCTGCTAAAGCTGCCGGCGTTTATCCACTTGGACGGTGGCCCGGGAAAAGACACAATCGACTTCAGCCAGGCAACCCTTGCCCCGGAATTTGTCCGGCTCCGGCTGTCTGTGGATCTGGTCCCGGCGAGTCCCTCGTGTCCTCCGAACGGCTCGCTGCCCTGCCCTTTGGATACTCACATCGAAGGGGGTTGGTCTTTTACCCTCAGATCATCCGAATCGCAGGGCACCTATGACACATTTCCGTCCGTTATCAAGAACTTTGAGATTATCAAAGGCCCGGCCAGCAACGATATTTTCACCATTCCGGCCCTCGCTGGCCTTGTCTTTGATGGCGGAGACGGTGATGACCGGTTCGATATTTACGATACACGCATCAAGCGCAACAGCAACAGCACCTCAATCACCACCACCATAGGAGGACCCGGGCACAACAGGCATTATGGCAGTCGGAAAGCTGACCGGATGGTGGCGAACCTGGGGCCTGACCTTCTTTCCGGCAAACTGGGCCCGGATATTTACGTTATCCACCGGCAGGCCAATGGCACCCGAATCATTGACCGGGACAACGGGAATAGCCTGATATTGCACGGGGTACAACCCGAAAAACTGGACTGGCAGCTGACCAGAAATTATGCCCACCTGAAGGTTCTGAATAACGGTCAGTTATTTTTCACCATCAATTTACGGCACGTTCCCCGTTGTGTACGTCATGATGGCAGTCTGGCCACCGGGCACTTTATCGACAGACTGGCAGAGCATTTCTGGCGTCTGGTAACGGTTGATCCGGCCAACAATGGAACTAATGTGCTGACCAGCAAAAAACTTCGGAATTACTATTACTCCAGGCTGGCGGGTGACAAACGGCTGGACAACACTTACCGGCTGGAAAATGTCACGGCACCGGTGCGGGGCGGGCCAGGTAATGACGTGTTCTTCATTTCTGGTACTGTCAAGCCGGGGGTTGGGCTGTTCGGGGATTCGGGAAATGATATTTTCCACCTCAAAAGCAGTGGTGCCAGTGTACACCCCGGCCCCGGCAATAACCTTGTTAGCCTGGAGCTGAAGAATGCAGAGGAAAGTACAGAAAAAAATGAAACAGTAAAGATATTCTTTGCTCGCTCTTCGTTTAACCGGGTTCACCTGAGCGGTGTCAACCTCATCGATTTGCAGGCAGCAAGCTGGCGTTCGCCGAATACACACCATGCCACGGGCAGAAGTGATCAGGCTCACTGTCCGGCAGGTTTGAAGCGCCTGATGCCCCCTCCGGTTACCGGCGGCCGCTTTATCCTGGCGGCCCGGGTGCGACGGATCTTCCCCCCCGACAGTCGAGCACCAGCCGAGGTCAAACTGATTCATTTTGCCGGGGCTGACGGCTCCGATGCCATCAGCTTGAACCTGAAGAGACATGACGGACTGGAGATCAGGCTAACGCATGGTACCAGTGTCTTTCACAGCAGGGTCAAGCAATTTTTCACCTCTCCTCGTCAACACCTGGCCATGACCATAGATGACAGTGGGTTTCTAACCATCTACCGGGATGGCCAGGCTGTTTACGCGGCGCAGGCCCTCAAGCCACCCAGGAAAGTTCGGGGGCAGAACTGTTATGTCGTTGACATACCAAAGCCGACGGTTAACCAAACCAATGATGTAGCCGTTGATCAACTGATCATCAACCAGCATCTCCCATCGCCTGAAGGCATAAAAATGATGGCATCCGGTGCGAACCCTCTGGTGAGGATTGGCAGCTGGCGCAACCCTCACCTTGTCTATGCCAATGATTGGCCGGACAGCCTGGAGCTGGACGACGGGGCTCTGGATGACAAGACGTTTATTGATAAACGGCTGGGGTCTGGTTATTCATTGCTACAGAAAACGGTTCCCGGACATCAGTATGTAATGGATGAAAAGAGCTCCATTTACCGCTTTGCTGACAATGGTATCCATAACGGTGGCCAATGGTATTTATCAAATGCCACTGGCAAAGCTGACCAGCTCGAAGTTGAAACCCATCCCTGCCAGACGTTGCACTATCAGAAAGCGGGTGAGGATCTGATCCTGACTATCGCACCGAATGATAGCCTGCTGAAGAACAGAAAAAATGGCACAGCGCCGGCAGATTCGTCCCGACAGAAGCACCTTTGGGTGCTGGATTTTTTCAGCGAGGAAGGCGAGACCATTGAGCGCCTGATCGTCAATAACAAGGTGTTGAGTAAGAGCGACGTTCTTGCCAAAGTGGATGCCAAAGTGGACACCCCACAGCCACGTAGCAAGCGCTCACTGAATGAGAACATTACAGAGAGTGAATTGGCCGTGGCCGACAGAGTCGATGGAGGTAATGAAACTCTACCCTTTCTGAACAGGATCATTCGCACGGGGCAACGGCTGCTGAATTACCTGAGCAGTCTGACCGGAGGTGAGCAAAACGACGTTGAAGCAGGCAAGGCAGAAACTGAACGACACGTGACAGCTAGACTGAAGAATACGGAAATGAACCGACACTACCAGCGTCTGGTGCAGGAAATCAGTACCCTGTCGGGCAATCGCAGTGGCGAGAACTTGTCTTTTGTACCGTCAGCAAGCCATAAAACGACACAAAACCTGACGACTCCGCAACCTTTGACTAGGATAAGCGCTGGCTGATAGCACTTATACGAGCGGCGAACGGTAGATTGTATGTAAGACTGAATGAAACGCTGCAGGGTGGTTTAATCAGCCCAGTCCCGAACAACTCGCCAGTTTCGGAGAGCTTACCCTATGCCTGCCAATCGAACTGATACGATTCCTCCCAATCCTCCTCCCGAACGACAGTGGCTTGAGACCAGCGATGGCTGGTTTTACTCCGCCATTGTTGACACAGATACTTTTAAAATCGGTCTGTCGATGAATCGACCGGGCTCGGCTTTTGCCACGCCTGCGTACATCAGTACCGTCAGGACAGCCATTGACAGGGCCTTCTGGTTGATTGAGCAGTCAGGTTTATTTCCGCACCACATACACCGGAATGTCAGCATTATCTTTTCTGACTCTGACTTAGCGGGTCAGAATGTTTTTTATGACGATGATGGTGTCACTTTGTTAATCGGGCAATCGATCATCAATCCATCATCATTACCCCAGACTTCTGGCAAACCCGCCAGTCTGGCAGAGACTCCCGGAGTTGACCGGCTTGTTGCCACTTTGCTGAATCACATGGCAATAGTCGTTTATGAGGCTTGTGATCCCAATGCCTTCTGGTCAGAATTTCAGGCACGGCATGATGGTGTCGAAGAGAGTGATGCTACAGAGAATGGTAGCGGTTTTATCCAGTCTCCCATTACCCATCCTGATGACGCGGTTTCCACTGTCGCCACTGAAACACAGCTCGGTTTTATCGCTGAAACGCTGGCTGCCAAGTGGTTGAATCAGAAATTATCTCCGGCTTCACGTCATTGGCTGGAGGTTTTGCTTCCCGGTCTGTTCAAAGCCTCACCCCCCGACAAGCCCCCTACCCCCCTGAGTGCCAGACTCAGGGCTTATCACTGGCATTCCAAAAACCACCTTGATCGAACGCTTGCCGGGCTCAAAACAGAGCCGAGCTTTTCATCAGGCAATGTTACAAGCGAAGCAACCCCTTCATCAGGCAATGTCACCGGGCCAGTGCCTGACAATTATTTTGCCTTCACGCCCGTCGCACCGCTTTTACGCATCAACGAGACAATGGCCTTTCCCGCTTTTGGCACAGGTTACTGTACCCGCGTACAGGGAACGGAAATAGGTGTCAGGGTTTACCCCCAGGGGGACGCAGCTCCACCACTGCGGCTGGTCGACATAACCCTTGACGTGGAAAGCTATCAATCACTGGCTTACAAGGATCCAACACAAACTCTCCAGCGGCTGGTTTTTGACCTTGAGACATTAGCCGGACTGTTTCTATACGGTGGTTTTAACGAACAGTTGCTGGCCTTTCTTCACGGACTTCAGGATGCCAGTGATCCGGTGGGATCGACAAACCCCGATCACAAGATTCCTCTGATCAAGGCAGAGTCCGACCGATTATTCATTGACAGTGACGCAACTTTCACAAACGGCAGCCAACCACTGGTTCGCCTGGGGTTGGCCGATCTTTCCCGGCACTCTGCCGAGGCGCTTGGGCGCGGACTGTCGGCCCTGCTGATACCAACATGGCGAGAGACCCTGACGGACAATCCCGTGGCTGTGGCCGGTATCGAGCAGCTGTGGGGGATCACTGGCAACAGGCTGGAAGCGTTGCAACCGAATTATGGATTGGATGAACGTTATCAGGCCCGGCAATGGCCACAACAGTCAGGTGTTGTCTACCAGCGACTGGTGGCAGGTCAGCGCCATAACCTCAGGAAACGGGGCGGCACTGCGAGAGACTTTGTTGATGCCGTCCGCGAACTGTATCTGGATGACGGGCTGGCGTCAGCACTTGCCAGAGTCATGGAAGACCAGCAACCATTGACGGAGAGTACCGTTACAGCTGGGGAAATGGCGGACTTGCTCCAGGCCATCATCATGGTTTACAACGAGCAATCATTGCGCAGTGAACAATGGGCTTTCCGCAGGGCTATTGATGACAGCCTGGACTGGCTGACCGCTAAAGACCCTGACAATCCGGCCCTGGCAAACCTTAAGCGACTCAAAAGAAATGATGAGGCACAACAGGATGGCTACGATGGCCTGACCGAAATGGAACCGGTGCCGTTCTTTGACAACACCACCAGCAGCATCCGGGGCCGGTTCTTTACCCTCACGGCTCTGGGTGACTGGATAGGGGTTTACCTGTCGCCGGACTACCTGACCGGTTCCAGTAACGAAACCATCGTCAGTGACCTGCGCCGACTGGTGGACGCCAGCGACCTGTTCAGGCATCAGTTGAACAATACCAACGAGTTCCAGAGGCTGTCGGGCAATGTAACCTCCCCAATAAGGCCCAACACCCTTGGCGATATTCACGACATTGGTTTGCTGGAAGTGCCCCCTGAAGAACGGAACAGGACGATTCCGGGAGAGTATGTCAGCCTGATCATCCCCGGTCACAATGGCGCGTCTCCCGGCGGTAAATCCGGCCCACTGGCCTACCTGCTCACCCGACATGGTGCGGAAAATGACACCGTCCATGACCCTGCCACAGAGAACCGGACTGCCCTTGCACCCGTCAACCAAACCGTCAATAACGGCACCTTCACGCTCATCCATTTTGATCCGGGCTGGGGGGGCGTGCCCTTTGGTGCCGGATGGCTGTCAGACCATGTTTCGTTCTTTTTTCAGTTAAAGAAAGCATTCCAACTGGCACTCGGCATAAAGCCGGAAGAGGATGCCAACAGGATCAAAAACCGGATTCGTACTGAGCTCGGTTTGCCACGGGACTATTCTGAAAACTATCCCGGACAGAACAGATTAGCCGTAGTAGACCCCCGTCAGGTAATGATCAAAGAAGCCCTGCCCGTACAGGTAAGGTTTAATCAAACGACAGCGACAGACACCAGCAAATCCGTGCGCCTGGCGGTGACCGGATATGGCTCACTGGGACGTCATCTGGAACTGACGGCAGAGCCTGACAAAAACGGCACCTATCGTCTGCAACTGGCTTCCATTGGCAGGATGACAACGAATGATGGTCTTCAGCCACCCCCACTGCATGAGTATCCGGAAATGACCAAACCGGTGGGAAGACACAGGGTTCGCCGTGCCGATCCTGATCCTGCTGAGGGCTCAGACTCGAAATTAATCGACAAACTGATTCCTGACGCCAAGACGTTCCATATGGAATATGCAGCGATATTACAGTACCAACGCATCCTGAACGCAGACTTGAACAGACGTTTTGAAGACCTGTTCTCATCTTTTATGAGCCTTGATAGTTCTCGCCATGGGAATGCTCCATCAACCTTTGCTTCGGCATTAAGGGTCTACGAAAAACTCACCGACCTGATCGGGAACCACCCTCAGGAAACCGGCGTAAAATTTGCGAAACTGGCTACAGACATCCGGAGCTGGTTTGAAAGCAATATGAAGTCAGTCCCTCCACGGCTGCATTTTGTTAGCGTTAACCCAACCGATGGGGAGCTGAATTATATCCGGTCATGGATTTTAGCAAATTCAGAGTCCGTTTTAAGAATAAACCTCTGGCATGACCCGAATGCAATGCTCGCCGGTGTGCTCGCCGAAGCTCTTAAAGAATCTGTGACCAGTAAATTGACCGGTCAGTCCGATCCCGGTAATCCATCTGATTTTGAATCGGATTTACTGAAAGAACTGATGAGGTTACAAGATGAGGCCTGGAAAGCCATAGAGCCAAAAATGGCAAGTGGCCAGCTGTTTGATCAGGCGGCGAAGGATTTTCTGATAGACCATCTCAAATACAAGACGGACATTGACAAACAAAAAGCCCAAACGCTGGAATCCTTCCGGCAATTTGAAAAGGAAATAACGTCTTCTTACCCCGGGGCCAAGTTTTCCCTCAAAGATATTAATGAGCTCTGGACCAGTGCCTACGGGGAAGATGGTCAGAAAGCCAAAAAGCACTATTACAGGGAACTGGGATTGCGTGGTCATCAGCCTGCGGCCAACGCACTGGTGAAAATCAAGGTGATTAGCACTCTCGGTGGTCTTTATTCTGATACGTCGCTTTCGCCTGCATTGAATGAGGATCTTTTCAAGGGTATTGATTATTCAGGCGTCAGCAAAGCAGATTGGGACAGGGTAAAGACATTACAGACACAGCTGGTCATCCAAAGGCTTGGCAAAGAATTCCTTCCTGATAATCAGGACCCTGCCATTAAACAGAAAGTTTCAGAAGATATCGCCTGGTTCGGTGAAAAATACCCTGGGTTGAAGAGCGACATTGAACAGCTTGTGGCAAATGCTGATCCCTCTCAACTGTTTAAGCCTTTGGGAAAAGTTAAAGTCATGCCCTACCAGGCCTACGTGCCATCAGAAAAAAATCCGGGTTTATTTTTCGCGGCAAGACCGGGCAACCCAACCATAGAGTTAGCTTATGACACCCTCTTATCACAATTCGAAGAGGTTGATCGATTTAAAGTGTCCGGTTTGACGAATTGGAATGCTGCCAGACTCAGAGAAACATTTTTAATCGGGGAAAGGATTGCTGACGCGGCATTGGCTTATTACCGAATCGGAGGTGTACGAGAGTTTGCGAAAGGCTATCGAATCCTGAATGGCGATAACGCACTGCAGGAAAGCAAGATTGCAATGAGTTGGACTGCAGGCTACAAAGCTTTGCTGGCTGCTCTGCAATTGTCTCCCGGAGATCACTTTACCCTTTCTAGCGAAGCGGCTGCTGCCCGGGATCAGGAAAATGATATCAGACGCTATATAAACACAGATCCCCGGAAGCATAGCCAATACCGTCAACAACTGGTTATCCAGATGGGGTCTGGCGATGATAACCCTATTAGCAAGGCCAGCCGTTACCTGTTTCGCAAATATAAAAATCGCCAACAAACGGGAGGCAGTGAGCCTTCAGTCCGTTGGCTGGTCATTGAGAACGATGATTGGTCAGATGGCGAGACGGGCGCAAAGATCAATAGTGCCGATATTGGCAAACTGCTGGGCGATGATAGCCGAATTCATGTGGTAGGCCTGGGTGAATCCAAAGACGGGGAATTTACCCTGGGCGGGCAAACCGCGTCAGACCTGTCAAAAAAAATTAATGAATTGATCGGTGATACCCCGGTTAAAACCATTAACCTGGTTGGCTCAGGTGTCGATCACGACGGGCTTGTCAGCCAATACCTGAAAGATATCCTGAAAGCGACAAAAACCCGGACAGTGACCGCCCGTGACGGTCTTTTGAGAGTCGATATCTGGGGACGTCTGTGGGTTGGCCTGCTTTCAGAGACGGGTCTGGTGACCTGGTCACTGGCCGACAAACCTGACAAGCTCAAAGCACTTCGCATCAGTAACGGTGACATCACCGTCGAAAGATTGCCTAAAAAAGACCAGTTTGCTGAAGGTGCTATTGGACTGCGGGAGCTGCCCTCTGCGCTGTTACAAAACAGTGGCTTGCTGGGGCCCGTTAATCCCGATCATGCAATACCGACTCTGGAGATGTTCAGGCGCAGCCTTAAGCCGCATCTGGGAGCTCTCAGTTCAGATGATTTAAAATCGCTGGAGAAAAAAATTGCACAATTTGACCGGTTTCGCCAAGAGGGGACTGCCCTTAAAAAATACGCCCTTGTCTATCGTATGCAGGAAAACCTGCCCGGTACTGCTCTTGGAAAAGCAGTCGTCTCGCACCTGGTCGCCACAATAAAACAGTACCTGCTGGACGCTTTGGTCGAGGTACCCAAAAAGCTTCACACTATCTGGATTGGTCCTCTCAAAAAAGGTGTTGTAGACGATCTCAAGATCTGGGCTTCACAGGTTCCCTCCTGGTCTTTGACGCTCTGGCACGATCCACAAGCGTTTTTAGCGCCCATACTTACCCGGGAAATACTTAAGGCTGTTGCCGCTGAGAAAATACCCGAATCATTCCTGAAAAAAGAAAATACCAGGGTTGAATTTGTGGAACGTGTTAATCAGCTGCAAGATCTGGCTTATAGCACTATAAAAAAAGGCATCGCCCGGGGTAAAACCTTCGACGACATGGCAAAAGCGTTTTTAGTTAACCATTTGGGTATGGATCGAAGCGAGTTAGAGAAAATACAAGAAGAAAGCCCGAAGCAACTCAGGACGTTTGGCGACGAGCTGGCCAAACTTAAGAGCAACCCTGATTCCGGTAAATTCAGGCTGGCAGATATCAATACACTCTGGCAGGCAGGCAATGAAGCCAGCCTGAGAAAGTGGTACGTGAAAGAACTTGGGCAAAGGGGGATTTTAGCCGCAGCAGCAGATTTGGTAAGAGTGGAAGTTCTTGCCAGAGACAAGGAAGGAGGGGGTGTCTATTTGGATGTTGATATACTACCTGCTTTTAACAAGGAATTGTTTAAACACATTAAATTTCCGAAATATTTTTTATTTGGCGGCGAGCTGATTGGTCCGGGTTACCCCGTTAACCATGCAATTATTAACTATCTTGCCCAGAAAGGGCCGGAACAGCTGTTTTTTGGCAGGACACCTGATCCGGAAGAAGAGAAATACTACGACAGAATAAAGGAAGAATACCCTGATTTAATAAAAGCTATTGAAGAAGCTATAGCCAATCACGGCAAAAAACCTCTTTTTGTCTTTCAAGATTCGCTCAGGGTTATTCCTGGTTCAGTGGAAATAAAATCAAGGTATGAAAAAAAGATACATCTCAACAATAACTTAATTATCGCGCCACCTGACAGCGAGGTTCTCGAGGCAGTTAAGAAAAATATTATAAAACGTTATCAATTGATTGAACGTTTAAATCTCGACAACCCACTAAGAGTTTCTAATACCGATATAAATAAAACTGCAAAATTAATCGCCAGGGAATTGAATATTGATCAGAAAATCGCCCACAGTTTTTTTAATTATCGTAAAGATGGAATACTGCCACATTCCAGATCAACAATGTATATATCCGGGGTGAATGGATTTCAAACAGTCTCCGCGAATTATTTGTCTGCTTTTTTTTCAAGGAAAGACCTTTTTGGTTTTGAACCAAAATCCTATTTCATGCAAATCAATCCATTAGCAAAGATTGATTTAATCAGTGACGATACTGATGAAAGCCCCAGTAGCTGGATACCCGGAACTGATAAAACCGAGCGTTATGCCCTGACCTCTGAGCAAGACAGCCGTTATAAAAACCAGGTCATTCTTCAACTGGGTGACAGCGACAATGAAACCAGTGCCAGCCTTTATCTGGCCAACAAATACCAACCCGATTTCAGCCAACTTATACGACTAAAGTCTGATGGAACCCCGATTGATCCGAAGACAGGACACGACATTGAGCTTGAGGCATTGCAAGCTGATTTTCTTAAAGACGACACCCGCATTATTGTAGTTGGCCACGGCAGTAAGGTTCAGGGGGAAAAGTCCGGTTCCGACCAGTTTTTGCTGGGCGGGAAGACGGTTGAGCAACTGGCCGATGTGCTAAAGCGATTAACCAGCGGTCGGTTTGTCCATACCGTCAGTTTGGTGGGCTGTGGTGCTGATGCCAGTGGGGAGCATTACCCCGTAGAAGTTTTCGCCAGAAAGCTGTTTGGTGAAATCCGGACAAAACGAATCAGTGTCCGTAACGCCCTGGTGGCGGTTGATGAGCTTGGGCGCAAATGGACCGGCACCGTGCCCGTTGATGGCGATGTCCTGTGGTCACAGTCAGACCATCGCGTCAAGCTGGTACTTGAGAAAGACGAACAGGGGCAGTTAATGGCCCGCCAGCTTCCGGTTACAGAAGGGCTGGTGAAAAAACTCCGGAACTTGCCCGCTTTGCCCCGCGGCAGGGATTATGTGCGCTTGGGTATCGATCGTGACGATGCTTTCGACCGGGCCAGAAATTTACTGCTTAGTACGTTTATCGAAAACAATAACAGGCTGCCACTCTCCGACCTGATTGAGCAATACAACCGTCGACTGCAACAACACACCGGTGATGACTTTTCCCCTTACCAGTTGATGCCGTTGCCGGTTGCCGATGCCGAGCGGTCTCTTACACAGGCCAGGATACCAACAGAGCGTCACATGAGCGCCTTTGTCCGTGCAGACTCAATCGGAGACCCGTTGTCTGGAGTTGGCCTGCTGGCCTATGGCGACCGCTTTGCGCAGGAGAATTTTTTCCGAATCCAGCAGGCGGGCTATCAGCTGGCCCGTAACGTTAAAAGCCTGCCATTAGACGCGATGGCAGCATTGTTCACTCGTCTGCTGCTTGGGTCTTTGCAGGACATTGTGGCACCCGGTGGCAATGACATAAACCCGTTCAGGGTCTCCGGCCCTGACCTGCTGGTTTCTACATTGGCAAAAGATGACCTGTTTGCCCTCCATGCCCAACAGTTAAAAAATGACTTTTCCGAATTGGGCC
>NZ_JAHHPS010000181.1:0-2632 GCF_024606275.1 Endozoicomonas sp. SESOKO4
GCATAGCAATGGATATTATTCTCATTCTTTTCTCCCATGAAGTGGATGAGCTGATTCTATCATTCGCAGAGATAAAATCAGCTCAAGCCCTTCACACCTGTTGGAACTGATAGACTGAGCCCAGTTGCAGAATGTCGGTTAACTCATCCAGTGCTGTACGGGATTCAATCAGAAGTTCAGGATCAGCAAGATCGGCTTCAGTCAGCCTGTCACGGTAATGTTTTTCTACCCATTGGCAGAGTGTTGTATACAAAGTGTCGTTCATCAGGCAGGCCTGATTGGTGGCAGCCAGTTCTTCTGGAGTCAGGACTACTCTCAGACGCAAACAGGCAGGTCCGCCGCCATTATTGATTACCGCTTCTCCCCTGCATCGATTCTCTTTAGCCGATTTTGATGGCTTGATGTTCGAATCCATCACCCCTGAAGAAAAGGACCCGATGTTCCCTAACCGGGAGAATGCTTATCAAACAATAGAATTCGAGATAGCCAAACAGCTGTCAGCGAAAATGAAGATTGATCCTGACCAAATACCCCAGAATTCATTGATTGTCCGCTACGGCATTGCTTCTGATTCCATCGTCTCCGACGCAGAACTGGTTCACTTTTTTGGCACAACGCCGGGACTGGTCACTGAGCCGGGCCAGGAAAAACTGACCATAGCCATTGCCCTGATTAGAGCCAATACCGGAGATGCCCTATGGAAAGGGGTTGCCCAGGGCACAATAGTTCCCGGACTAAGCAATGAGACGCGACTGGCCAGAGCCGAAGCGGCGATTGCCAGAATGTTGAGCAGTTTGAAATGACGCTCCCTGCCTTATCAAAGATGTTGGAGAGTTAAAGCAAACAATCAATTATTCATTCGTAGCTCCGTGATTTTCACCTTGTGATAGCCACTGTCATAGCCGTCGGAGATGGTAAGCACATGGCCGCAGTCGGCACTGAAGGTGGCTGATTTGACCTTCCTCCCATGGGAAATTGTGGCTTTTTCTACCCATGATCCATCAGCCACCAGACCAATAATTTTCGACGTTAAATCTCCACTGGCGGTGACCACATGGCGGCCATCGGGACCGAAGGTGGCCGAGAAGACCTCTCCATTATGGGAAAAGATGGCTATTTCTCTCCATAATCCATCGTCGTCATGGCCATAAATTTTCACCTTTCCATCGCCACTGGCGGTCACCATGTAACGGCCATCGGCGCTGAAGTTGGCTGAATAAACTTCGTCCTCATGATGAATGGTGGTCTGTTTTTTCCATTCTCCGTACTCCTGGGCGTAGATTTTCGCCTTGCCATCAATACTGGCGGTCACCAAATGACTGCCATCATCGCTGAAGGTGGCTGAGTTGACCTCTTCCTTATGTAAAATAATGGTTTTTTCTTTCCATGGCCCATCATCTTCATGACCATAGATTTTCACCGTGCAATTGTTAACGGTCACCAGATGGCTGCTGTCAGCGCTGAAGGTAGCTGAATCGACATAATCAACATGATAAATTTTGGCTTTTTCTTCCCATGTCCCACCCTCTTCCTGGCCATAGATTTTCGCCGTGCAATCTTCACTGGCAGTGACCAAATAGCGGCTATCGGCACTGAAGGTAGCTGAGCTGACAGTGTCATCATGTTCAATTGTGGCTTTTTCCACCCATAGCCCATCG
Organism: Endozoicomonas sp. SESOKO4; assembly: GCF_024606275.1. Taxonomy (NCBI): domain Bacteria; kingdom Pseudomonadati; phylum Pseudomonadota; class Gammaproteobacteria; order Oceanospirillales; family Endozoicomonadaceae; genus Endozoicomonas; species Endozoicomonas sp. SESOKO4. Next base: position 1,659 of record NZ_JAHHPS010000181.1, read on the forward strand.
CCCACCTTGCTATAGATCTTCACTGTGTGATCGTCACTTGCGGTCACTAAATGAGAGCTATCGGCGCTGAAGGTGGCTGTATTAACGCCTTCATCATGAAAAATGGTCCCTTTTGCTTTCCATGATCCATCGTCTTCATAGCCATAGATTTTCGCTGTGCCGTCGTCACTGGCAGTTACCAAATAGCGGCTATCGGCACTGAAGGTGGCTGACTCAACGAAGCGATCATGGGTAATGGTGGTCTTTTCTTCCCATAAACCATCGTCATTGCGGCTACAGATTTTCACCTTGTTATCTTCACCGATGGTCACCACGTGGTGACCATCGGCGCTGAAGGAAGCTGAATTAACTTCTTCATCATGGGAAATGGTGGCTTTTTTCTTCCATGATCCGTCGTCCTCCTTGTCATAGATTTTCACCTTACCATCGTTACTGGCAGTCACGACGTGGAGACCGTCTTTACTGAAAGTCGCTGAATTGATTAAGTCTCCATGGGAAATAGTGACTTTTTTATCGACATTGAATGTTTCGCACTGCGACATTAGATCGGCATTGTTGAAAAAGAGCAGAGCAGGACGAACCTCTTCTCGACTTTTAACAAGTGACTTGATTAGCGCCTGATTATTCGTAAATTGCCCCAGCCAGGCACTAAGTTGCTCATCACTTCTTGCAGTGATGGCTGTCTTCAGTAGAGACTGGTGTGCTGAAGAAAAACGGCGATACCATGCCTTTGCCGGAATATCTTCTTGTTTAATAAGCTCTTGAAAGTGGCTAGATACCTGTTTCAAACAGGCAACATCTTTAAGCCCCAAATGGCCAATAATATTTAATTGTGTGAGGCGGGGCAAATTGAGTAGCGGAGACTCACTGCTCTCAGATACACTGATTTCCCTACCCCCACTGACACCCGTTGGTGCAGGCTCGGATAGAGATTGGGGCGGGTTTGGTAGATATGAGAAGTCGGCTGTGGAGTT
>NZ_JAHHPS010000182.1:0-11976 GCF_024606275.1 Endozoicomonas sp. SESOKO4
TCAAGAGAAAACGATTGCCAGCCTTAGTGAGCATCGTAATCAACTGAGAGATGGCGAAGCCTGTCCACTCTGTGGCTCAAAAACACACCCTGCTGTACAGAGTTATCAACAGGTAGACGTCGATTCCACTTTTTATCGACAGGAAGAAAAGAAGCAGCTTGTGGCAGAACTGGAGCAGCAGGGAACCCGGAAAAAGCAGCTGGAAACAGAACTCAAAACGCTGTGCACCACATCAGAAAAGCGCATTCTGGAATTACAGGATTGGCAGGCATCAACGCAGAAAGAGTGGCAGAAGCTTTGTCAGTCATTTCAGATTCAGCTGAATATCTCTGACACTGAACAGGTTCACACCTGGCTAAACAACACCAGAGAGCAGCTGTCAGCCATTAATGAGCGAGTCAAACAGCTGGATACGATCAACCAGCAACTGCAAAGCGCCCAACAGACGGCAACTCGGGAACAGCAGCAGCTTGATCAGAAACAGTCTCAATTGGCTCTGTTGCAACAACAGCTGAGTCAGGCTTCGGCACAAGTCGGAACAATGACTCAGCAGCTCTCAGGGCAGGAACAAGAACTGAGCCAGTTGGAGCTCGCCCTTCATCACTCTCTTGAAACCGCGCTTCCGGCACTTGAAAACCAGGACGGTTGGCTCATTGAACAAAAAGCGTTGAAAGATCGCTGGCAAACATGCCATCAGCAGAGTCTGGAGCAACAACAGGCACTGCAAACGCTTAATCATGAAATACAGATGCTTGAGCAGAATCTGCTTCAGTCCCGACAACAGGCTGATCAATTAAACCGGCAACTGGAACAGATCGAAAGAGAGCAGGCTGATCGCAAAGACATGAGATTCACACTGTTTGGCGAACTGAAGGTCAGCGAGGAACGCAGCAGGATCGAACAGGCTATAGTCACCGCTGAACAAAGCGTTAGTAGCGCAGATAAAGGGTTGCAGACAGCGTTGCGCGCTGTCAGCGAACTGTCCGGCTCTATCCGACAACACCTTAATGACCAAACAACTCATCAGTCAGAACTGGAGGGAAAAGAGGCACACTGGCAGAGCACTCTGGAAGACAGTCCTTTTGATTCCAGCGAACAGTTTGAGCAGTCCCTGCTTGCTCCTGAACAACGTACAGAACTGGAAGCACTGAAAAACACTCTGGACAAGGCCATTGCGCGCAGTACCGAACGTTGCAAACTCGCGGCTGCCTCGTTGGAAAAGCTATTGCAGGAAGCTCTGACTGAACAGGCCTCTGAAGAGATTCTGACTTGCCTGAAACAACAGACCGCAGAGCTGAGCCTGAACAATCAGCGACTGGGTGAAATCCGACAGGCACTCACTGAAGATCAGAAAAAGCGTCAGCAGTTGTCTGGCTGGGTAGATGAAATTAGCCGCCAGAAACAGCAGTTTGCCGTCTGGGAACATCTCAACAGCCTGATTGGTTCGGCAAAAGGCGACAAGTTTCGTAAGTTTGCCCAGGGACTGACCCTCGACCACCTCATTTACCTCGCCAACCAGCAGTTACAAAGGCTGCATGGTCGTTACCAGCTAAACAGAAAAGCAGGCGAAGCTCTCAGCATGGAAGTCATTGATACCTGGCAGGGTGATACTGCCCGGGATATCAAAACCCTCTCAGGAGGAGAGAGCTTTCTGGTCAGTCTGGCACTGGCACTGGCCTTGTCTGATCTGGTCAGTCACAAAACCAGTATTGATTCGCTCTTTCTGGACGAAGGCTTCGGCACACTGGATCAGGAGACACTGGAAGTAGCGCTGGATGCCCTGGACAACCTGAACGCTTCAGGAAAGATGGTAGGCGTTATCTCACATATTGAATCACTGAAAGAAAGGATTCCTACGCGTATTGAAGTGAGGAAAGAGACTGGGTTGGGATACAGTACTCTGGACAAGCGTTATGCTGTGGCCAAGTAGACGACATTGGTCTTTACTTCTCAAGGGAAACCGGCACTGTTCATCAGGTCTTATCAGGAAGATCCACTAAAAGATCCGAAAGAACTCTTGAAAGATAGCGTTATCTCTTTCGACGGCCAGAAGAACTCAGTATTAGATGACTGGGAGGTGCTGCAATGATTGCATCAGATCAGTCACCAGGTTCAGCTCAGTGAAAACTGTACGGTGAGAGCTAAGGACTCAACAGCAGCTTCACTGTTTCAGCCTTAACCTGCCCTGGCTCTCCGGTCTCCAGCAATCGTATGCTCTGAACGCTGAGTCCTCTGGCGTACATATCCGCAAACCCGTTCACAAAGGACGCCACCGAGCCTTTCCTGATGTAGATTTCAGCCTGCTGGGCATTGCCCTCTCTGACACCAATCCGTAAGCCGTTGTCGTCAGCTATCTGCTGCATCAGCATCTGCCAGTCTGCCAGATTAGTGGGCTCTGCTTTTGGCATGGCCATTTCTTCCGACTGAAGCTGGGCTCTTTCCAACAGTTGGGTCAGCTCCGGAGCGGGACTGACAGGCTTTTCAACCGGTTTAAACTTTAGATACAAGACAGTGGCTCCGGCCAGAACGAGAGCAAACAATAGAATTCTCATAAAGATTTTATTCATGGAATTTCCATTAACAGGAAGAATGACCCAGTCAACCAGGGTGGCTGATGCAAATTCAGGTTTAATGATAACCTTTCCTGTGATCTATAAACCCAAGTTCCTTCCTCTGTCAATAGTATCCATCTACCCGGCAGTTACTCTGAGTTCTCTTTGGTTTCTGGTCTACAATGAAGCGGTTGTAGAGCGTTCGTGCATAGCTGGGAGGTGTTCCGGTATCAAAAATATCACCGGCGATAATAATGGCATCCACAGAATTCTCGTCGACGGTTTTTAGCAACCAGCGGATAAATGCCTGATGTTCAGGCTCTCGGCTCTTGCCCATAAAGTGTTGACCAAGATGCCAGTCAGACGTGTGAAGAATGCGCATGTATTTTGGATTAACCAGAAAGAGGAGCGGATAGTAGAGAATAAGAGAAATTCGTCTCTTTTTCACGAAACATTGATCTGTGAGATAGGCCGGTATGTGCAGGGGTGATAATGTGACCGGTTACATCACGCCGAAAAAAGGGTGACAAATGTTCATCGTCCGGCTAAACAGAATTCTGAAAGTCTGCAACCAGAAGGATAAACTATGCGCTTAATTCCTCTATCCGCTAAACCCGACGTGGGCAAATGGGCCGCCAGGCACATTGCCAGACGGATCAACGAATTCAAGCCAACGGCAGAGAAGCCTTTTGTTCTGGGTCTGCCAACAGGCAGCACACCTTTGGCTACCTACAAGAACCTGATTGAGATGAACCGTGCCGGCGAAGTGAGCTTTAAGCATGTAGTGACCTTTAACATGGATGAATACGTGGGTATCCCCGCCAATCATCCGGAATCTTACCGCACCTTCATGTTCAAGAATTTCTTTGAGCATGTTGACATCCCCCAAGAAAACATCAATCTGCTCAACGGCAATCCTGCAGACCTGGAAGCTGAATGTCAGCGCTATGAGGACAAGATCAAATCTTGTGGTGGCATTGATCTGTTCATGGGTGGAGTCGGTCACGATGGCCATATTGCCTTTAACGAGCCAGGTTCTTCCCTGTCTTCACGCACCCGCATCAAGACCCTGACTGACAAGACCCGTCAGGCCAATTCCCGTTTCTTCGAAAACGACATCGATCAGGTACCCGAACTGGCCCTGACCATTGGCGTGGGCACATTGATGGATGCCCGTGAAGTCATGATTCTGGTCACCGGTGCAGATAAGGCTTATGCCCTCCATGCTGCGGTCGAAGGTTCCGTGAACCATCTGTGGACTATTTCTGCCATGCAGATGCACCCGAAAGCCATGATCGTCTGTGATGAAGAAGCCACCATGGAATTGCGGGTGAAGACCCTGAAATACTTTGCTGAGCTGGAAGCTGAAAATATTCGCGGCCTCTGATTATCAGGCACTCACTGTTGAACGCTCTATCTGAGAAGTGCAGCAGCTTTGTGACAGCTTCTTAAGGATGAAGAGTGTCACCAATTGAAACAGCAGGCTCGCCGGATCAGAACGGATATTCCGATATCAGGAAAGTCATGCCCTTGAGAACAAAAAATGGCGGTGTAAATTTTTTTTCACGGTAAAAAAAAGCAGTTATAGAAATGAGTATCTATAATTGAGCGGTGGTTTAGTCCGGAAACTTCATTAAAGGTCGAGCTTCTTGTTCTGCTGCATTTCGGCCGACGTAACTAGACGTAATTAGTTGTTGGTCGCAAATGAGTCGGCGAGAAGTGGACATGTGACGTTCGTTTATTTTTGTACAGATCAATAAACGGTGACTCCGGTATTGGTGTTATTGTTGAAGCGAACCTAATGCTGGTTAATGCGTCTTGATGATTTTTCAGGGTTATAACATCAGAAGAGGCTTTTTTTAGTTATGAAAGTTTTACTGGTTTTACCCGTTAGTATATTTCTTTCCAGTTTCGCGTCCGCAGCAGATGTGGTATTCAGAGACGAAACGGTGGGGATCGGTTACGGCTTCAGTGCCAAGGCCGATGGCTTTGAATATAGTGCTTTGACGCACTTCAGGAAGGTGAGTGGCTTGTCGGTCACACTGGATGCTGTTGAAAAGTCCGGTGTTTACGTTCCCATTAATACCAATATCAGTCTCCAGAATGTGAATGATGATACTCATCCGACTGATGCCAAGTACCCTCAAGGAAGTGTAGGCTGGTCTCTGGACAGTCCGGATGTGTATAGGCCTACTTATACTTTTACCGTATTTGCGGGTGGTAAATTTTATTATCCCGATGAGCAGTCATACCAGATTTCATTGTCTGTAGATGGCAGGGAATACGGTCCGGTGGTGACAGACCCTCAAAGTAACTGGTCACCTACTTATTTTAATGCAGTGCCCTTCGCGGAGAGTAGCAGACTCACTATAGTTCTGTCGCCACTACCTTTAAGCCCGCTACCAGAATGCTCATCAACTGAAAAAAGCACGGTTTTGCTGTCGGGTGCCTGCAAGCTGTCGGTGTCTGAAAACCCAGTACCTGAGGGAGGCTCAGTACCTGAAAACCCATCGCCAGAGAATCCAGTAGTTGAAAACTCATCGCCAGAGAATCCAGTAGCTGAAAACCCATCGCCAGAGAATCCAGTACCTGAAAACCCAGCACCGGAAAATCCGGTACCAGAAAATCAGCAGCGTCAAGGTGATGAGGCTTAATATACTCTTTCTTGCATGAAGCAAATTTCTAGCAACTGCTTTACCCGGATAGAAGTAAGACTTTTATCCGGGTATTCATGTCAGAACTGTTTAAGAATACCTTCGACGGTGCCGTGGGCGTCTCCGAAAAGCATACGAGAGTTGTCTTTAAAGAAAAGAGGGTTCTGGACGCCAGCATAGCCTGTAGCCATGGATCGTTTGAATACCACTACCCTTTCTGCTTCCCAGACACGAAGTACCGGCATACCCGCAATCGGACTGCCTGGATCTTCTGCCGCTGCCGGGTTTACGGTATCGTTGGCACCAATCACCAGAACGACATCGGTTTCGGTAAAATCGTCGTTGATCTCATCCATCTCTTCAACGATATCGTAAGGCACTTTTGCTTCAGCCAGCAAAACGTTCATATGGCCTGGCAGACGACCCGCAACCGGGTGAATGCCAAAGCGCACCCTGGTGTTCTGAGCCAACAACTTATTGACCAGTTCTCTCAGGGGATGCTGAGCTTGGGCGACGGCCATACCGTATCCGGGAGTGATAATCACACTGGAAGCATTTTTCAGCATTTCAGCGACTTCTTCCACATTGACCTCAGTGTATTCACCTTGCTCCTCACCTTCTGCTACAGAGCCGCCTTCGGTGCCAAAACCACCAAGAATAACGGATATAAAGGATCTGTTCATGGCAGCACACATCAGGTAGGAGAGTATGGCACCTGACGAGCCTACCATGGCACCTGTGATGATCAGCAGATTGTTTCCCAGCATGAAGCCAGTAGCCGCAGCGGCCAGGCCTGAGTAGGCATTCAGCATGGAAACCACTACCGGCATATCTGCACCACCGATACCCATAACCAGAGTGATACCAAAAACAAAGGCCAAACCTGTCATGACAATGAGTGCCAGAATACTGTCCTGCTGTACGTATATGACCCCCATAAGAATGGCCAGAACAATCAGGCCCAGGTTAGTCCAGTGGCCGCCGGGCAGTGATACTGGACGGCTGTTGATGTTGCCATTCAGTTTCAGGCAGGCAACAACCGAACCGCTGAAGGTGATTGCACCAATGATAATGCCAATGAAAATTTCAATGCTGTGAATCAGCTGATCAGCAGGCGACACCAGATTGGCAGCCGCCCTGGCCATTGATTCTGAAGATTCAATGGCGCTTGAAAAGCCGATCAATACCGCCGCCAGACCACCAAAACCATTGAGGATGGCAACCAGCTGTGGCATTTCGGTCATTTCCACTTTCCTGGCCAGGAACAGACCTGTGGCTGTGCCCACAATCATCATAATGGTGATATAAGTGAAGCCTTCGAGGTGCGCATATCCCAAAGTGGCCAGCACGGCGATGACCATACCGATCATGCCATAGAGACTGCCGCTCTTGGCTGACTCCTGACGACTGAGGCCTGCCAGACTCATGACAAACAGCAGTGCTGCTATCAGGTAGGCGGACGATAATAATCCTTGTGACATTCCTGTAACTCCCGCTGCGATTAATTATCTCTGATGAACATCTTGAGCATCCGCTGGGTCACAGCGAAACCACCGACAATATTGATCATCGCCACCAACAGGGCGATGCCCGACAGAGCCAGAATAATATTGTTGTCACTCCCCATTTGCATCAGGGCACCAATAACGATGATGCCGCTGATGGCGTTGGTCACACTCATCAGAGGTGTATGCAGGGCGGAAGTAACATTCCAGATGACGTAGTAGCCAATGATGGACGACAGAACAAATACGGTGAAGTGCTCGAGAAAACTGGCCGGAGCTGAATGGGCAACCCATCCGAAGATGGCCGCACCTGCAGCGATCAGGGCAGGCTTTAACCAAGGGCGCGAAGGCTTATCTTTCTTGACTTCATCAACTTTTGGAGCCGGTTTGGCTACCTGAGCAGCACTGACTTTAACAGGCGGTGGAGGCCAGGTGATACTGCCCTCTTTCACGACGGTGAGACCACGGACTACTTCGTCCTCAAAGTCGATGACCAGGTTGCCGTCTTTCTCAGGTGTCATCAGTTTCAGCATATTTACCAGGTTGGTGCCGTATAACTGGGATGACTGGGTCGGTAGCCGACTGGGTAGATCGGTATAACCGATGACAGTGACACCGTGCCTGATCACAACCTTGTCTTTTTCTGTGCACTCACAGTTACCACCGGTCTGTGCGGCCAGATCGACAATAACACTGCCCGGCTTCATGGCTTTAACCATCTCTTCCAGAATCAGCTTGGGTGCCGGGCGACCCGGAATCAGGGCGGTGGTGATAATGATGTCGACCTCTTTGGCCTGTTCCATGAACAGAGCCATCTCGGCGTCAATAAAGGCCTGACTCATCTCTTTGGCGTAGCCGTCGGAAGAGTCCTGTTCTTCTTCGTAATCGAGCTCCAAGAATTCAGCCCCCATGCTTTCTACCTGCTCCTTAACTTCAGGACGGGTATCGAAAGCGCGGACAATAGCTCCCATGCTGCCAGCAGCACCCAGGGCGGCCAGACCGGCAACACCGGCACCAATAACCATAACTTTGGCAGGTGGGATTTTACCAGCAGCAGTAATCTGGCCATTAAAGAAGCGGCCAAAGTGATGTGAAGCTTCGACAACAGCCCGATAGCCACCAATATTAGCCATAGAGCTGAGGGCGTCCAGTGATTGGGAGCGGGACAGCCGGGGTACGCTGTCTAAAGCCAGCACGTTGATGTTGCGCTCACTGAGCTTGTTCATAAGCTCTTCATTTTGACCGGGCCAGATAAAGCTGGCCAAGGTGGCGCCGTCTTTTAATAGAGATATTTCGTCGTCTGTAGGTGCATTGACTTTCAGGACGATATCGGAACCCCAGACTTCTGAGCGTTCTGCAATTTGAGCGCCAGCCTCTATAAAAGCTGCATCATCAAAGCTGGCTTTAATACCAGCTCCACTCTCAATGATGACGTCATAACCGAGCTTTTGCAGCTTGCCTATCGTATCAGGCGTAGCGGCTACCCGGTTTTCGTTTTCCTGAATCTCTCCAGGGATCCCTATCCGCATATCGGTCACCTAGTGTAGCTATCAAGTGTCGCTATAAAATGTTCTGGCAGACGTGGGCTGCCGACCAGTAGTTGTGCCTTCACCGTCGTTTTTCATCGCATCAGTACAGAGCAAGACGATGGCTCAAAGCTGTCTTTCTTTACGGGAGACGATGCTTGTCAGAACACTGTGTTTTTTTGACCCTGTTTTTCATGGCCTGGGCCTCCCTAATCCGGCTCAATCCGAACTTCATCCCTGAGAGGTACTCGGGTATGAATTCCGATCACGTATAGTATGTGATTTTAAGTGAAAAGGGTAATTAACTACATGAATAGTATGTTTTCCGTTAGCAAAACTTTTCGATTTTCGGCTTTTACGTACTGTCATATCTGTCTCTCTGTATATGTATAAAGATTGTCGTGGATAGCTTTGAAATGGGAGATAATGAAAATTTATTCTTAATAATGAATAAATTCTCTTTTTTAAAGGGGTATTGTGAGTAAAAGTTTGGTAGGTTGTGTTAAGGTTTGATTTCAATGTCCCGTGTCTACGGACATTGCCCGGGATCAGCTGATCCTAAGTCTACTCAATGAATCGGGGCTTTGCTTGGTCAGAATGAGTCAGGGCAGCGAGAAGCTGCCCTGACTGGGTGCGTGAAATTCACGCGGGGGAGGCGAATTCTTTAGCCAAACTGATTCATGGTATTGTCTTCACCGGCCGCTTTCAGTGCAGCATCACCAGAGAAGTATTCTTTGTGGTCATCACCCATGTCTGAGCCAGCCATGTTCTGATGTTTAACACAGGCAATACCCTGACGAATTTCTTTGCGCTGAACGTTAGCTACATACCCCAGCATGCCCTGATCACCAAAGTACTCTTTAGCCAGATTGTCAGTGGACAGCGCGGCGGTGTGGTAAGTTGGCAGAGTAATCAGGTGGTGGAAGATACCTGCTTCACGGGCAGCGTCAGCCTGGAAGGTACGGATCTTCTCATCAGCCGCCTGGGCCAGTTCAGTTGCGTCGTACTCTGCACTCATCAGTTGAGCACGGTCGTAGGCAGAAACGTCTTTACCTTGTTCGCTCCAGGCATCGAATACCTGCTGGCGGAAATTCAGAGTCCAGTTGAAGGACGGTGAATTGTTGTAAACCAGCTTGGCGTTAGGGCAGGTTTCACGAATCTTGTTAACCATCTCGGCGATCTGGCCAACGTGAGGTTTTTCGGTTTCAATCCACAGCAAGTCGGCGCCGTTCTGCAGGGAAGTGATGCAATCCAGAACTACACGCTCAACACCGGTGCCCTGACGGAACTGGAACAGGTTGCTGGGCAGACGCTTGGGACGAACCAGCTTGCCGTTACGGTTAATGATCACGTCACCGTTGTTCATGTTCTCTGGAGTCACTTCTTCAACATCCAGGAAGCTGTTGTACTGGTCACCCAGGTCACCCGGTTGATTGGTTACCGCCAGCTGTTTGGTCAAGCCAGCACCCAGGGAGTCAGTACGGGCAACAATTACCCCGTCATCTACACCCAGCTCCAGGAAGGCGTAGCGAACCGCGCGGATTTTGGCCAGGAAGTCTTCGTGAGGAACGGTTACCTTACCGTCCTGGTGACCACATTGCTTCTCATCGGAAACCTGGTTTTCAATCTGGATACAGCAGGCACCGGCTTCAATCATTTTCTTGGCCAGCAGGTAAGTGGCTTCTTCGTTACCGAAACCAGCGTCGATGTCGGCAATGATAGGCACAATGTGTGTCTGATGGTTGTCGATCTGGCTCTGAAGGTCTGCTTCTTTAGCGGTATCGCCAGTCTTGCGGGCAGAGTCCAGTTCACGGAACAGGCCACCCAGTTCACGGGCGTCAGCCTGACGCAGGAATGTGTATAGTTCTTCAATCAGGCCGGCTACAGACGTTTTCTCATGCATGGACTGGTCAGGCAGAGGACCAAACTCAGAGCGCAGTGCAGCAACCATCCACCCAGACAGGTAAAGGTAGCGACGATCCGTGTTGTTGAAATGTTTTTTGATGGAGATCATTTTCTGCTGACCGATGAATCCATGCCAGCAGCCCAGAGACTGGGTGTACTTAGCTGTGTCAGCGTCGTAAGCCGCCATGTCTTCACGCATGATCCTGGCGGTGTAGCGGGCAATATCCAGACCGGTCTTGAAACGGTTCTGCGCTTTCATGCGAGCAGCGTATTCAGGATTGATCGCTTCCCAGGAAGAGCCCTGAGTAGCTTTGAGTGAAGCAATTGCGTCAATATCGTTCAGGTAGTTTGACATGATCAGTCCTTCCATTTTGCGACGTCATCAGTGTGGTTTGATGATCAGTCTTCATTGTTGGAGTCTTGCCGACCCGGTGACTGCATTCTGTGATTTGTGAACATTTGTGACAATCCTGTTATTTTTATTTTTGTTATTTATTTCGTGAATAGTGGTGTCTTTTATTCGGGCTGAGAAAAGCGTTCACACTGAAGAATATTACTTTGCTGCTTTATTATTATAATAAAAACAAGTGGTTATGTTTATTTTGGGGAAGATTGTTAAATATACGACCATACTTTTATATATACTAAGTATTTCCTTATCTCGCAGTAATTTTCTAATAAAATGCCTTTTTGTGCTTTCATTTGTGATCTTTTGATAATTGATATTTTAGGTCGGGGAGGGGTACTCCTTGAGCAAATTTCAAAAAGTCATTCAATACCTGCTGTTCATAGTAATGCGGCAAAAGTCCCTTTTCTGCACTAATGCTGCCCCACGAAAGGCTGTGCGAGGAAACAAGACTCAAACGAGCTGATGGACAAAAATCGCTTGCAAGGCTGAGCCCCGAGGGCAACTTTGCCACTTACCTGCACGGATTAGGATGGACGTCTGGAACTTTTCACTGATTTTATAATCAAATCCGTAAGATTATGAACATTTCAAAAATAATCATTCATTTATAGCTATTTCTAACAGGGAGTTCAGCAAAATGAATCTTTCAGGGAGCCCATCTTTTCCTCCTGTTGGTCAAAATCCGCAAGATGCCCAGGAGGTTCCTCCCTTCCAAAAGGATCACTCCGGCTACCCAACAGCTCAATCCTGGGGCAAATACCTTGTTAAAGAAGTTTCGCAGGGGCGTGAACAAGACGGCTTACCCGTCAGAAATATGTCTGATCCTTCTGCTGTTACACAATCCCCTATGGAATGGTCTTCTGTACAAGCTTACCCCGCTTCCACACATGACTTACCACAAGGCAATCTTGGTCATGAATTAAAAGAGTTCCTGAAGAGGTTTGCCGTGTGCATGGACAAGCAGAAACCATTGCCGGTCAGCGACTATAAAGCATTTATCAAATACTTCGGGAAGCTACCGCCCGATGCTGACCCTGATCAGCTTGATTCTGAAGATTACCTTCTGAAAATTAAAGAAAATCCTTATTATATAGAGCAGGTACCCCAGGAAAAGTTAACACCCGATTTGTGTGTGCAGGCATGCACGAAATTTCATTATGGGAATTTGCAGTATGTACCTGAAAGGATTAAGACCGATGAATTCTATCGGGCTCTGGCACTTGAGGAATGTGATGCGCTTAGCTATGTGCCTGAGAAGATAAAAAGACAATGGCTGTATGATGGTTTTTTTGACTTGCTGTTTGAAAAATATGATGACGTTATTCAGGACATTCCCCGCGAAGCAAAAACTGATGCCCGTTTTGAAATAGCCTGCAGAAAATCGGGTGTTAACTTTTCCTGGGGTACCTGCTCTATATAATAAAG
>NZ_JAHHPS010000183.1:0-1066 GCF_024606275.1 Endozoicomonas sp. SESOKO4
GAGCTGGACATGCCTCAGCGTTTGCAGGTTCTGGAAACAATAGGCACGAACACCAGGGGTAATCCTGTCACACCTCTTGAGGTGGCACTGGACCTGCAGCGTTCTTTCTATGAAAACTCAGAGCGCAACCGGTTTATCAAGCAGTTGATAGAAGCTACAACCGATAAGACACGGACTTTGAATGACCCTGACATGCTGTCTGCACTAAGACCGATCATTCCACCTGACCGACCACTGCCCAAAGCTGGCGACAACAACCTGAAGATTTTGTATAAGATTGTTAAGGATATAATCAACAGGCTCAATCAATCTGATCATCAGCCACCTATAGGAGAATTTGAAAAATGCTGCTTTACTGAATACTTCGTTCAATTGTTCCTGCTCTATTCAAACCCACTTGAATCCATTCGTAAGCTGTTAGAGAAAATATCAGATTCAGTCATAAGTCGTGATATTATGATTCATGCATCATCGTTTACATTCTCTGTCTCTTTTCGTGATACCTTTATACAATTTGAACAGCACCCATCGTTCCATGAATTAGAACGCCTCTCAAATCAGCTGATGAGGCAGTCGCGTACTTCCCACTCAGTACGAGAGCATTCACTACAATTGCCTTTAGTAAAGCCTGTCATCGGTCACAGTGATAATAGTTCCAACGATACAACTGCCAGCAATAGATATAGATTCACCGATTCCATCCAGCCAGTTAATAGTTACCGCAGTCCTTCTGTCTCTATCGCCAATGACTTCCCCTCTCATAGATACTTACAGCAGGGAGCAAGGCCAAAACAGACTGTCCTTGCAAATCAGCAAAATGTCTCTTCCCAAAAGCGATTAAAGGCAAGACCCTCTTACGGTGATCATCAAGCCAATAAGGCAAATAACCGATCCGATTTGGAAGTGTCGGGGATAAATCAAAACTTCTTAAGTAAACATTCGACCGATGGTTCCCTTCTCATTGAGCTTAAAAGACGCGCTCAGGAAAAAGAAGAGAAAAAAAGACAGCAAATTGAAGCGTTAACTGAAGAAGTTCAAGGGTTAAGAATAGAAAATCGGGAGTTAA
>NZ_JAHHPS010000184.1:0-1199 GCF_024606275.1 Endozoicomonas sp. SESOKO4
GCCCAGACCTTCGAGAACATGACCCCGGGTGACCAGGAATCCCAGTTTATGCAGATAGCCTGTCGCTGCCGTCAGAGCTGTTGGCGTTGCCAGAGAGAGGGCACAGGGGCAGGTTACTACCAGTACGGACAGGGTGATCCAGAACGCATCTTCTGCCACGACACCCGACCAGTACCAGTAAACGACAGTTGCTGTCACCAGAACAGAAGCCACAAAGTAACCGGCAACACGATCTGCCAGTCGGGCAATGGCAGGTTTGTCCTGTTGGGCATGTTTTAGCAGTTTGAGAATCGCAGACATCCGGGTTTCTTCACCTACATGGGTGATTTCAAGCTCAAGGGCGTTGTCGATATTGAGACTGCCGCCCATCACTGACTCGCCTATGCTGCGGGCTATTGGCAGATATTCGCCTGTCAGCATGGATTCATCGACACTACTACTCCCTCGCAATATAACAGCATCAGCGGGAATGGAATCACCGGGTAATACCCGTACATGGTCTTTGGGTTTCAGATCAATGATCGGGACTCGAACATACTCTTTACCCTCTTTTTTCAGGCAGCTGGAGGGCAGCAGGTTGCTTAGGGCCCGGGCTGCACGAGAGGTTGAATGTCTCGCACGAAGCTCCAGATAACGACCGGACAACAGGAAGAAAGTAAACATAGATACCGAGTCAAAATAAACTTCACCACTTCCGTTAACGGTTGCCCAGAGGCTGGCAACATAGGCTCCACCAATGGCAATGGAGACCGGCACATCCATGCTGAGATGGCGGGTTCGGAAATCTCGCAGGGCTGCTTTGAAAAAAGGTGCCGCTGAGTAGAGTATGACCGGAGTGGCCACCAGAGCACTGACATACCGGATCAGATCCCGATAGGGGGCCGTCATGTCGTTACTGATCGCTCCGGAGTAGAGCGCGATGGCATACATCATGACCTGCATGGTGCCAATACCGGCAATGGCGAGGCGTCGTATGAATACGCGGTTCTCTTGCTTGAGCATGGCTTCCTGGCGATCAGCGCGCCAGGGGTAGGCTTTATAACCAATCTGATGAATGGCGATCAGAATATCGCTGAGTGGTGTCTGTGCGTTATTCCAGCTGATCTGGGCTTCATGAGTACTCAGGTTAACAGAGACTTTTTCGACACCTTCGATCAGACTAATATGATTCTCCAACAACCAGACACAGGCAGCACAGG
>NZ_JAHHPS010000185.1:0-1354 GCF_024606275.1 Endozoicomonas sp. SESOKO4
TCTAACACAATCGTCAGTTTTTCAAAGGCTTCCTGCAGGATTTCACGTGACTTCATTTGGGGATATTCGACGATCATTTCACTCGTTACGGCACTGCAACTCAGCTTCATACTATCAGCTTGTTTATCCAGTTTAATCACTTTCAGTAACTGCACTAAAAACCACATACGCATTAACTTACCACGCTTATCACTGCCATCAGTGCTCCGAAACTGGTCGGAAAATTTCAGCCGCAAGGTTCGTCCTTTCCCCCCCTCTGCGTTTTCAAGTAGTTCGATAACACAGATATGACTTCCGAGCTCCAGGTTAACAATCAAAGCGTCATCCATACTGACGACAGTCCCTGAGTACTCTAATTTTTTGATCGATGTTTTACAGGACGGACTCAATAGCGATGCCTTTTCACCTGAGTCACCCGGAGTCGTACAATCAACATAGGTGACGCGTTTTTCCTCAGAAACCCTACCATGACCCGAGGCCAGAGTGACCGGTGCCAGCGCCTTTACGAAACGCTGATGCAGGGCAAAAATCAGCTCATGAACACTCAGAACCTGTTCAGCCTTCCCGGGATTGAGTGCTTGAAGAAAGGATTTTAGCTGATAGCAGTCGGCCACCCACTTAATAAACGACAATTGACGCTCTTCACCGGTCTGCTGGTGACGAGTGATACTCTCTAACCCGGATTGGATAGTCTGTTTCAACGTCACGAACCGGGAGGTCAATTGCATCAATTCATCCAGCAATGACTGGACCTCTTCTGAATCGCTGTTTCCCGCCAGCAGCAAGAAGGCCCGGTAGCCCTCCAACAGGGCTTCAGCCCCGTGAATCAGCCGGTTTACGTTGTCTACGGTCTCTGCCAGTAGCTTTGATCGTTGAGGCGAAATGCTTAGTTTTACCGGGTTTGCCAGACAATCCAGACCGCCGCCGGAGGCAAAAAATGCCAGCAGCCGGGCATTTTGATCCGCGAGCCATTGAAAGCCGCTGGCGACCAGTCGGAATGTGCCCTCTGGGGGGGATAAATCATCCCGTGACGGGACAGCTTTTGTTAACGGCACATCAGAAATACCACAGGACAGGCTTCTGTGACTGGCCAGTTTTCTGGTAAGGTCACCGGCAGCAATGAAGGCAGAGGGTATACCATTAAAACGGGCGCTGGCCAGTGTCACCTGTCGGCCATGCAGAGCGGCTAAGGCCGGATACTGCCCCTCGGCCAGCATCAAGGTTTTTTCCTCCTGTTTCATGAGAATCGCCACATGATCATTGAACCCTCCTTGATCAAAGGCAAACCCTCCTGCCCGCCTGAGGAACCCAGGCTCAAGCATCCATTCTTCAGCATGTCGGGCCACAACAATGG
>NZ_JAHHPS010000020.1:0-1029 GCF_024606275.1 Endozoicomonas sp. SESOKO4
AAGTGTAGATATTACCAACTTTTACCGGCATCCTTTTGTCACGGGCACTCTTGACCGCATTCTCCAGCAGACCAAAATCTGCAATAGCTGCGAAGTCGTGGTTATTAAATCGGATACGGTTCACTTTCGAGTCAGTGCTCGCCCCCATACCAATCACTATATCGCGCAGCTTCACATCGGAAGAGATTGCACCACAGGAACCAATGCGAATCAGCTTGTTCACACCGTATTCAGTGATCAGTTCCTTGTAGTAAATGGAGGCTGAAGGAATGCCCATCCCTGAACCCATTACTGATACACGACGATTCTTATATGTTCCGGTGTAACCAAACATATTACGAACATCGTTTACCCGTTCAGCGCCTTCCAGAAAGTTCTCGGCAATGTACCTGGCACGGAGTGGATCACCTGGCATCAGGCAGACATCGGCAAAAGCACCGGGTTTGGCATGAATATGAGGGGTCATTTTTTCCTCTCTAAAGCTTATCAAAAAGCGGGCCGTGCAGAGTACGCGTGTAAATAGTCAGCCCAGCTTATGACAGAAAACTGGTCCCATAGTCCATGGGCTCCAGATCAAAGAAACTGGCCAGACTCTGGCCGATATCTGCGAAGGTTTCCCGCCCACCCAGTGAAACCGGCGGCACCTTTTTGCCAAAGACCAGCACGGGTATATGTTCACGGGTATGGTCTGTACCGTGCCAGGTGGGATCGCAGCCATGATCAGCACTGATGATCAGCACATCGTCTTCCTGCATGGCGTTGAGCAGTCTCGGCATCATGGCGTCCAGTTCTTCCAGAGCACGGGCATAACCAGCCACATCACGACGATGGCCAAAGGATGAATCAAAATCAACAAAGTTGGTAAAGATCAGGGAACGATCTCCGGCCGACTCCAGAGCTTGCATGGTGGTTTCAAACAAAGCCGGAATGCCGGTCGCCTTGAACTTTTTGGTAATACCCTGATGAGCAAAAATATCAGCGATTTTTCCGACACTGAGCACTTCGCCACCACTGGCCACCAGCTTATCC
>NZ_JAHHPS010000021.1:0-11442 GCF_024606275.1 Endozoicomonas sp. SESOKO4
ACCTATATTTCTGAAGGGGCCACCATGTTTGCCAACCGCTTGAAGAAAAATTTCAAGCAGATGAGCAAATGGGCCAGAAAAAACAACATCGACTGCTATCGCCTCTATGATGCCGACATGCCCGAATACTCTTTAGCGGTTGATGTGTACCGTGACTGGGTGCACGTTCAGGAGTACGCAGCGCCCAAATCCATTAACGAAGAAAAAGCTCAGGAGCGCTTAATCGAAGCCTTGGCAGTGACACCTGAGGTACTGAATATACCGGATGAAAACATTGTCCTGAAACGACGCGAGCGGCAATCAGGTTTCAGTCAGTACGTCCGGCAGGACGAACAGAAACAGCTGATGGAAGTAAAAGAGGGCGGTTGTCGTTTATTGGTTAATCTGAATGATTATCTGGATACGGGTCTGTTTCTTGATCATCGCCTGATGAGAATGAGGCTGCAGAAAGAGGCTGAAGGCAAGCGCTTCCTCAACCTGTTCTGTTATACCGCCACAGCCACTGTTCATGCTGCCATGGGTGGAGCTGTGTCTTCTACCAGCGTTGATCTCTCCAATACCTATTTGGACTGGGGTAAAAAGAATCTGGCCCTGAACGGTCTGAGCGAGCGCCGTCACCGGATGGAGCGAGAAGACTGTCTGAAATGGCTGGAAAAAGATACCGGCGAGTACGAACTGATTTTTATGGACCCTCCCACCTTCTCCAACTCCAAGAAGCTAAAAGGTGTTTTTGATGTTCAGAAAGATCATTTCAGGTTAATTGAGCTGGCAGCAAAAAGGCTTAGTAAGGATGGTACTCTCTATTTCTCTAACAATTTTAGAAAGTTCAAACTGGATGCGCGAGTTGAATCAGAATTTCTTGTTGAAGAGATCACTCATCAAACCATTGATCGAGATTTTCAACGGCGTAAAGGGATTCATCGAAGCTGGAAGATTATGAAAAAAGAAAATGGCTCTGCTATTTAGGCATTGGTCCTTTCTGGTTTGCCTTTTCCAGCTCCAGGAAACTTAAAGGTGATTTTGATATTCAGAAAGATCATTTCAGGTTAATTGAGCCGGCAGCAAATCAGAGTTACACTTTCGAGCCATGCAAGCGACAACGGGGTTTGAGGCGTCTTACCCTGTCTTCTTGGGCAGCTAATCAGGAGCTGAGGAGTATGAAGCTGACTTCAAGGCTAGCGGTGTCAACGATTCTTGTGCTCGCATTCGGAACTGTTCAGGCACTGGATCGGAAAATTTATTTTATAAGAAACTATGATTCCGACCATAGCGTGTCTTACTCTTTCAAGGCTGGGTCAGACAGCTCTTGCATGTATGGGGTGTATTCTCCGACGACTGACTCAATGCCATCAGGTAGCTTAGGCATTAGCAAACTTGGTCTCCATTACAAGAATCTTATATTTACAGAATGTTCCACTGGCGATAAACCGCGATATCAGGATATTGTCATATCCCGGGATACCCCGCCCAAGACGACCGCTGTCGTTCGGTGGCATATGCCAGTCTGTGACTTCTGTGGACCCTGGGCTGAGACTAAATCTGATCCTGCCAACATATTGCAGTGTCCCTTTGATCATTATGGAGATGGCACCGATGTAATGCTGGTTGTGGGTCAAAATGTGGCCGGTTCAGGTGGCAGCTGCAGACACAACAATTTCCGGGATTGACAGTAAACAGTTTGTGATTGACTTATCGCTGGGGGCTCTGTGAGGGTGATTTTCACCGCAGAAAACGGATTCGTCGAAGCTGGATGATTATGAAAAAAGTAAATGGCACTAATATTTAGGCATCAGTCCTGTCCGGTTCACCGGTATCTACTTGTCTGGCTGTGAAAATTACCGCTATTGGAAACGTTTTTAATAAGACTTAATTAAAAAAGGTCTTTGTACTGACCCGCCAAAAATTCAAAGTGAGAGCTCTCAATAAGTTTATTAATAACAGAAAATGTTTGTTTAAGTTTATTGAAATTTCTCCCGTCTCCGGAGTCTGTCGAGCTTATTGCGCTTGAGGTTCCTCGATCAGGAAGATCGAACAATACCTGAAATACAGACATTGACTGACGAACATCGGAGTTAAAGGATAGTTTTTATATGCAACAGTCTTTAAACGTTCTGAAACAGCCCAGGCCGTTTTATATGATCTTTTTTCTAGAGCTATGGGAGCGTTTTGGCTACTACGGACTTCAGGCTATTCTGGCCGTCTATCTGGTTCGTGAACTGGATGTTCCGGAGTCTGAGTCGTTTATTATCTTTGGTGCCTTTAATGCTCTGGTCTACGGCCTGGTAGCGCTTGGTGGTTTCCTGGGCGACAAGGTATTGGGTACCAAGCGGACCATAGTGTTCGGTGCCCTGGTGTTGATGACTGGCTATGCCATCATGGCCGCAGCGGGCAACGACATGCAGATGGTTTATCTTGCCCTGGCCACTGTCGCAGTGGGTAATGGCCTGTTCAAGGCGAATCCTTCCAGCCTTCTGGCCAAGTGTTATAAAGAAGGTGATAGTCGTCTGGATGGCGCCTTCACCATGTACTACATGGCGATCAATATAGGCTCCTTTATTTCTATGCTGACTGTACCTTATGTGGCGGACCATTTCGGCTGGAACGTGGGCTTCATAGTCAGCGCATTGGGACTGTTGGTGGCTCTGGCTAACTATTTCATCATTCGCCACTGGGTAGCCGGTTATGGCTCTGAGCCTGACTTTAAACCTCTGAACTACAGGAAGTTTGGACTGGTTTTTGTCGGTGTTATTGCTGCGTGTTTTGCCTGTGCCTTTGTTCTGAACCATCTGGTTATTGCCAATGTCCTGTTGGCGATGGTCGGGAGCGGTGTGGTAGTGATCTTCCTGAAAGAAATTCTGGGTTCTGCCGGTGTTGAGCGTGGCAAGATGATTGTTGCTCTGATATTGATGCTGGAAGCGATTGTCTTCTGGGTAATGTACTACCAGATGCCGACCTCCCTCAACTTCTTCACCATTCATAACGTTGAGCATGTTATTTTTGGTTTTGAAGTTAACCCGTTATCCTTCCAGTCTCTTAACCCATTCTGGATCATGGTGGCCAGCCCGATATTGGCTTACATTTACAACCGTACTGGTGTGACCGGAAAAGCCATGAGTATGCCGGTCAAGTTTGCCATGGGTATGGCCCTGACATCAGTGAGCTTCTTGCTGATTCCTCTGGCTGCCCGGTTTGCCAGTGCCGAGGGGCTGGTTGCGCCGGGCTGGATTGTTGGTACTTACCTGGCTCAGGCGCTGGGGGAACTGCTGATCAGTGGTCTTGGTCTGGCGATGGTAGCTCAGCTGGTGCCTGAGCGCATGCATGGTTTCATTATGGGGGCCTGGTTCCTGACGACTTCGGCAGCCTCAGTAGTGGCTGGTTATGTAGCGGGCTTAACCACTGTGGCTTCTGGTCAGTCAGCGACCGCATTGGATACTCTGCCGATCTACAGCCATTTCTTTGAAGTCATGGGCCTGATTTCAGCGGTGGTAGCCGTAATCATGTTTGTGACGGCACCTAAACTGAACAGGTTGATGAACCCGGTAGAAAAAAGTCAGGTGAAACCGGCAACAGCCTGATTGCTCTGACATTTTGGTGTTATGAAGAGGCGACTGTTCAGTGAAGGTCGTTTTTTTCAATGGTTTCTGGTTTCGTTTTCTGTCGGGAACTTTCTGTGGTGTGAATACTCCAATCAGGGGAACTGACTGAAAGTGATCAGGCGTTTTTGTGATTTACCTGAACGCTGTAAAGAGTCATTGTAGCTGATGATTTTTTTAATCTTTCAGTTTATCTGGATAAATAAGAAGGGAGGCTTATTCAATGGAAGCGACATCATCTGGCAGCACAAGTTGGGCTATGCCTGAAACAACTGGCTTGGTTTCAAAAATTAAGGTTGATGAGGCAAAGTTTAATCAGTTGGACTGTCGAATTGTCGGCGACGAGAAGCTGATGGGTTTTTCATTAAAATTGAATGATGGTTCAAAAAGGAAAGTGAAACAAAACTATTTCCGTGGTCTGGTATATCGTTACGATTCAAGACCATTAGTAGAAATCAAAGAAGCTGGAGGGTTTTATCCTCGCATACCAAGAGATAAGAATCATCGAGTTTTGGTTTCTGAGGTGATTGAGTATACCGGACTTTTTGATTTAAATCCCGTTGTATCTAATCAGACCACCGGTATTGTTGCTACGTCTCAATCAGTGAGTTGGAATAATGGCTTTTTGAGTCAAGACTTGAAGAAATATCAATACATGATTGACACGAAAATGGACAACATTCGAGGTCTTGATCCTGATTATTTTCGAGCAGGTGAGGCACCATGTTATGAAGTGTGCTTCGAGGACCCGTTACCCTACAACAGCATTGTCGGTTATTTTGAAAATCAAAACCATGAAGTTTTTTATTTAAATAATGAATATCAAGGCAGCTTTAGCTGGAATGCGGAAGATCTTGTTCGTCATTACAAAAGTTTACCTGTACAAATCTATTCTTCATTGAAAAGAAGAATAAATAAGAGTTGTTGTACAGTGCAATGATTAGGTCTGTGGAACCATTTAGTGATTATGCGGTCAAATAAATTATGAATCGGAAAGGAATTCCGTAAACCAAAGGGGGTTTTGTATATGAATAGTTTGATGAGTACTGTGAACGTTACTAACGGATTGCACATAAAACCGGGCCAGAAAGACACGAGTTCAGAAGTGGTTAGCCATCAAAGCAATAACATCATCGGCAGTAAAACTTACAAAACCTCATTTCCTGAAACACCCATTACCCAAAGATCTGCGACAGCGGCGGTAAACTTTCCCAGCGTGCCTGCCAATCTCTGTCAAAATGACATCAATACTGACGGGCAAAACTTCCAGTCCAGGCATATCTGTGGCCCTACCTCAGTGGCCAATACTCTGGCGCCATTGCTGGGCATTACCGGACTTGAACATCAGCATGCCCTGGTAATCAGACTGGCTGAAGCGTTTGGTATGAATGAGAATGTTGAAAACGGTATCGGTCCTATTGAGCTGATGGCCGGTGTCCGTTCGTTTATGGAAAAAAATTATCAGCTGACACCAGACATTCGTTACTACGGCTGGCGGGCTGAGTATGCTTCTGCCAAATCATCGTTTAACCATATACATTCCAGGCAGCCACCGAATCAACAGCAAATCATTGAAAATATCGGGATATCAGACGGGGCCTGGCTGAATATCGGTTTTTACGTTTACGATGAGAACACCGCTGAATACAAACGAATCTCGGGGCATTGGGCAACACTGGCAGGATGTGATAGCAATGGCGAATTGGCAATTCATGACCCTGCAGGAAGAGCACATACTGCAGCCTGTCAGGAAAAAAATCAGAGCGTTACCATCCTTGATGCTGGTCAACTTAACGACAGAAACAGAAAACGTAGTGCAAAAAACGTTCTCTGTCTGACCCGGTCATTCAAACTGCCCATTGATCAACGGGGCATTAATACTGCCATTATTGATGGCGTGATTTTTTTTCGATGCAGGGATAACTTGGCCGGAAACAATTTCCCCTTGCCCCCATCGAGTGTACTTATTGTTTGAATCCAGTGTTACCTGTACTGACTAACTGGTTAATGCTTTATGTGGAAGCAAATGCTTAACTACTGGATTGTTTAATTCCAATAAGTCAGGTAAATCATTAGGAAATTGTTTTATGGATGCCAGATTTTCGCCCCGAGAACGCTTATCTACTGAAAGCCAGAGCTTCTCGGCACAACCAATGGGTGTGGACAACTCTGCACTCTGCGCTTCTTCAGGCAACGCCAGCTCTCCTTATTCGCCCGTTGCCGCTGCGGAAGTAGAACCGAAAGTAAACAGAAAAATAGCTGATGATGCAGATTTTTATTATATCTGCGATTCTTCCATGGGATATCGCTGTGAACGTACCCTGGAAGAGCGGGATATTCAGGCACTTGAATCATTGTATCCGAACCTTTTTGTAAAGGTGGATAATGCTATTGATAGAGCACTTAAAACGGTCGATAAAAATGAAGAGTGTCTCATTTATTGGGTTTCGCTCGATATTGAACATTTTCAGCTCTATCCCGAAGCATTACAACCAATAGCAGAATATCTCTATAATCAATTGGAAGAAGCACCCTTCTCAGAAAATAATCAAAGATACGGTTCGGGCTTTAATATTGAAGTAATGCCGTATGGATTATTCAAAAGTAAGTTTTTCAGTATTAAGGAAAGTATTAATGGTGATCAACAATTATTTGTTGATCACGACGGCTACAAAAACATGCTGGAAAATAAGAAGCTGGTCTCCGCTTTCCATGATCTTACTTTTGGTGATAAAACCCCTGAGGAAAAAATTGAAACTTTGAAAATGATATTTCCTCCAGATCAACCGGATGGCCAACAAGTTACATTTGAGGAGTTTCGTATGAACGCGCTTGCGCTCATGGGCGACGATTTTAAGCAGGCCCAACAACGTGCTGTTGAATCGGGTATGGATCCATAAGGGAGCTGATACTCCCCGAATTTTATAAATTCCTCAAGGCATCTGTTAGCTCATGGCTGTTCGTCAGCTCACGGCTGTCTAACTGACGATTCAGTGGCAACAGCGGTTGGCTCGGCTTTTTGGAAGTTGGGGTGCACAACCGCTCGCAGAACCGTTTTATCTTCAAAATAAACGGTCATGTCCTGGTATTGCCACTTGGTAATAGCAGGTTTTCCGACCGTTTCAGAGACTTCAGGTGATCCCAGACGATCCCTGACGGACTCCATGCTTTGACCTCTTTCCGGCAACAGAACCGTGCTGCGAAGTTCAGCCGACTGACTGCCAACGGGTACTGCAATCGAGTCACCGGCTTCTGCTGCAAAAGCATTCAGATTGAGGCTGCCAAGACCCAACAAAGTCATGGAAAGGGCTAATGACGGTAGTGATAATAAATGTTTCATGACAGGCATATTTTTCTCGCTACTTTCTTTTCTTGCTACTTTCTTACTTTCGTGGGTCGGGTGCAACAGCTCTGCTGCCCTGATTATCGTTCTGGGAAACTGTAGCTTTTGCAAGGAAATGCAAACAGCCTTATTCGTGCCGGGCTGTTGGGGTTATAATAGCGAACTTTACAATCATTGGCGCCTCATAAAATCTAAATGTTCAGACCATTACCGTTTTTTGTCGGCCTCAGATATACCCGGGCCAAACGAAGGAATCACTTCATTTCCTTTATTTCATTGATGTCAATGGTTGGGCTGACCCTGGGGGTCTGCGTTCTGATCATTGTCATGTCTGTCATGAACGGTTTCGATCGGGAACTGAAACAGCGCATTTTGGGTATGGTTCCCCATGCTACCATTACTTCGGCATCCGGCGGCATGCAGGATTGGCAGGATATTCTTGAGCAGGTCTCTGCCCATGAGGGGATTGTTGCCGCTGCTCCCTTTGTCGATGGTCAAGGTATGCTGACCAGTGGCAGCGAGGTTCGGGGAGCGATGCTGTATGGGATTGATCCGGCCTTCGAAAAGGAGGTGTCTATTGTCGATCAGAATATGGTGCAGGGATCTCTCGACAATCTGAAAGCCGGCACGTTTGGCATAGTGCTGGGTGAGATCATGGCTCAGTCCCTTGGGGTGACGACCGGTGATAAGGTTACCATGGTTCTGCCTGAGGCGAATGTGAACCTTGCGGGTGTTTTCCCCAGACTCAAACGTTTTACAGTAGTCGGTATCTTTGCAGTAGGCGCTGACGTGGATGGCAGTCTGGCCTATATCAACATTCAGGATGCTGCCCGATTCATGCGAGTATCGGAAGGTGTTGAGGGCATCCGTCTGAAAATGGAAAACCTGTTCGCTGCCCCCAAACTGGCTTGGGAGGTGGCTGTTCAGCTGCCGGGGCGTTACTACGTGCAAGACTGGACTCGTACCCAGGGGCAACTGTTTCAGGCGATCCAGATGGAAAAAACCATGGTAGGCCTGCTTTTGACGCTGATTGTTGCCGTAGCAGCATTCAATATCGTCTCTACCCTGGTGATGGTGGTGACTGACAAGCAGTCGGATATCGCTATTCTGAGAACACTGGGAGCCAGTCCGAAAACCATTATGGGTATCTTTATGGTACAGGGGTCTCTCATTGGTATTGTGGGAACATTATTGGGGGTTGTGCTCGGTGTGATTGCCGCATTGAACGTTTCTGAAATCATTTCAGCTCTTGAGTCCTGTCTGGGTATCCAGTTCCTCAGCCCGGACGTTTATTTTATCAGTTATCTGCCTTCTGAATTGCAATGGTGCGATGTTGCTGTCATCAGTATTGCAGGTCTGTCCATGAGTTTCCTGGCCACTTTGTATCCCGCCTGGAGAGCCTCTAAAACCCAGCCAGCAGAGGCACTTCGTTATGAATGAGTCCATCAACGCCGTATTAGAGTGCAGGGCACTGGCCAAAAGTTTTGATGAAGGCCCTGAAAAACTGGAAGTATTGAATGACTTAAACCTGGTGATCGGTCCTTCGGAGAGGGTCGCGGTGGTTGGCAGCTCTGGCTCAGGGAAAACGACATTACTGCAATTGTTGGCCGGACTGGATCGTCCTTCTTCGGGTGAAATCAGAGTCTGCGGCCATGAGCTGGCAACGATGAAAGAAGCAGAGCAGAATGAACTGAGAAATCGCCACCTGGGCTTCGTCTACCAGTTCCATCATCTGTTACCTGAGTTCACCGCTCTGGAAAATGTCTCTATGCCGCTACTGCTGAGAAAGAAAACACCCATCAGACAGATCAGGGAAAGAGCCGAACAGTTACTGGATGCCGTGGGGCTTGGGGCAAGGGCCAAACATAAGCCCGCAGAATTGTCAGGAGGAGAACGCCAGCGCGTAGCCATTGCCAGAGCCCTGGTTACTGAACCTGATCTGGTGTTTATGGATGAACCAACGGGTAATCTTGATCCTAATACAGCAGAAAAAGTGCATGATTTGATGGCCTCTCTCAGCAATGAGTTCAAGACCAGTTTTGTTGTGGTAACCCATGACATGAATCTGGCCAGACAGATGGATAGAGTCTTCCGACTGGATTCCGGAACGCTGATCATCGCTTCTTAAGCCAACCTGTCAACAGCCCGGAAAAATTATTCTGCTGTTCCAGATGGGTTGTGTCCACTGGCATGGTTACTGCGGCTTTGATAGCATGGGGCAAATGGCAATATTGTGGTTTGCCCCTGCTTTTGCTAGCAAGCCATCTCGATACTGAGTACCATCTTTCTGTATTGTCGTCTTTCAATCCCTCATATTCCCAATTGGTAGAGATCTATGCATTCCTATTTGCTGGCTGGTGACCACGGTATTCCTCTGACTCTGGTGGAAACTTCAGATTATGATCGCTGGTTTGATGAGCAGTCAGAACCTCTACAGAACTGGCTGACCTGCACAGACTTCAAAGGAGAGGGCATCAGTCTGATTCCCGGTGAAGAAGGTGTCGTGGATCAGGTTATTGTCGGTGTTGAAGATCTGTCCAGCCACTTTATCTGCGGAAATTTGGTCAATCAGCTGCCAGCTGGGGACTACAAACTTCAGGGCGATGAAAACCTTCTTAAACTGGCCGCATTTAGCTGGGGGCTGGGTGCTTATCAGTTCGACCGCTACAAAAAAACTGAACAGAAAGAGCGTCCAAGATTGATTCTGCCGAGGCAGGCAGAGGTTTTAGAAGCCGAAAAATTTGTTAAAGCGATGGCCATTGTTCGTGATCTGGTGAACACTCCGGCTGGCGATATGATGCCCGAACATCTGGGTGAGGCCGTAGAAAAGCTGGCCGAAGAGTTTGGTGCCAAAGTCAGTCAGACGGTAGGTGATGAGCTGTTGACTCAAAATTATCCCACCATTCATGCGGTCGGGCGCGCCAGCAGTCACGCACCACGGCTGATTGACATGACCTGGGGTGACGGGAAGCATCCCTTGATCACACTGGTGGGTAAGGGCGTCTGCTTCGACAGTGGCGGTTTGGACATGAAAGGTGCAGACGGTATGCGTCTGATGAAAAAAGATATGGGCGGTGCCGCTCACGTCATCGGACTGGCGCGCCTGATCATGGACTTTAACCTGCCTGTTCGTCTGAGAATGCTGATTCCAGCCGTTGAAAATGCGGTTGCCGGAAATGCCCTGCGTCCCGGAGATATAGTGAAAACCCGTCAGGGTTTGACGGTAGAAATTCACAATACCGATGCCGAAGGTCGTCTGGTTCTGTGTGAAGCACTGACGGAAGCCAGTACCGAAAATCCTGACATGATTGTCGATTTCGCCACTCTGACCGGAGCCTGTCGTGTGGCTCTGGGTACTGAGGTGGGGGGCTTTTACACTGACGATACGGCCCTGGCCTGTGAACTGATGCAGGCGGGTGACAAAACGGACGACCCAATCTGGCGCATGCCCTTGCACAAGGACTACAGGTACATGCTCAACAGCGAAATCGCTGATATGACCAACTGCGCCAAGGAGCCTTATGGAGGGTCTATTACTGCAGCTCTCTATTTGCAGGAGTTTGTCGGCAAGGGCATTCCCTGGGTTCACTTTGATATCATGGCCTGGAATATTCGTCCTCAGCCCGGTCGCCCGCTAGGTGGAGAAGCGTTTGGGGTTCGTGCCGTGTTTGAAGTACTTCAGGATCGCTACGGTCAGTAATCAAATTCCCGTTGGCGAAAGCCACTCCTGATTGCAGGCAGTGGCTTTTATTATGGGTGGGTGTGTTCTGGCTGGCATTAAAATTACTATATAAAAATAGGTATTCGAAAAATTCTTCTGCTCTGCCACTAAGCCAATTCCAGTAACCCTATCGATTTGTATGATGACTTTGTCACCCCGAGTTTGACGTCTACAGTTCTCTGCTGAATATTCGTCATTACAACCGCATTCGACGATTCAGGCGAATCTCATCGGGGCCAGATAATCACTTTACTGAAACTCTGAGATCGTCCCTGAGTTCATCGCTTTTCTCAAACCGGGTATGTCGACAGTCGTCAGGTATAAAACATCGGCGTTTCAGTAAAATTTCAGCACGTTTGTCAAGAATGGGAAAATCCATGAACCATTAACTTTTCGTTCCGTGCCCCTTTTTCTCTCGTCTATCCTCACTGCTCCTATTCATAGAAAACAAAGGATAAAACCATTAAAAGTTTACTCCTGCACGTATTGGTCGTTGTGCCTTTCGTTTGCCCGGTTGAGCCGCAGACCTACCGTTTTATCGTTCAGGTCAACCAGAATGGCGTTTCGACAAGCCAGAGTTTTTCTATCAAAACTGAGCCGGGCACATTATCTGCAATGCCAATGACCGATGGGAGGCTGATGCCAAATGAATCATCACACATTACCCGCACAAACGGATATTCAGGTTCAGGCACGTTACCCGATGACAAACCCTGTAGGCGAAACAAACTTCAGATCATCACTTTGATGTACGGAACGGGCGGCGGAAACTATTCCCGGACAAC
>NZ_JAHHPS010000186.1:0-1583 GCF_024606275.1 Endozoicomonas sp. SESOKO4
ACCCATGTAGTAATCAGGATCCGATGGATAAGCTGAGCCAATGGTTAGATCATTGTCAAACTGATCGACGACGGTGTTACAGGTAGAATTGTCGAAGCGCATGACGTTTTCTCTGGGCCATAAGAATATAGAGAACAACACCCCACTGCCAGTTGGTAAACCGGGTGTTGGAGTGACCGTTTCAGTGGGTACGAATATAATGGTTTTAGTGTTTCTCATGGTCAACTGCACTTGCCCCTCAGCTTGATAACAGCGAACGTTCAATGCAGCGTTCAGAGGACCCATTTCTTCTTGTGTGCCTGGCAGGAGATAAAATTCAGAGTCCTTAAATCGATAGACGAACTGCTCTTCTGCTCCTCTCCCATCCCTAAAATGGGTACATCCCAGCACTACCGGTTGGACGCCCTTATGATGACCCGCCGGATCCATTACCACCTTGATATTGTCTGCAAGAAAAATACCTGCCCCCTCCAGCTCCAGAATACCTGAAGGTTTATGCATCTGAGTGGTGGGAAGTTCTGAGGCAACGGTTGCTGATGAACTGCCCCTGTCTGAAGGGTTTCTGGAATTAATTTCGATATTCGCCAGATAGTAGACAGAATCATTATGGGGTGCCGACATCACATAATGATCCTGTATGCCTCCTTCAATTACAAACTCGGCGAGAACATTAATGCTGTTCCCCACAAAAGCTGAGTTATCGGGTAACTGAAAACTCTTTACGTCTCTGGTAGGACCAGTCACGGCTACTGTCAATGGTAATTCATAAACAGCTGGCTGTCCCTTTCCGGATGATCTCTCAGCATCAAAGATAAATAAAGTTGGATAGGTGGTCCGAAAAGCCTCATGATCCAGCCTTGTTGTAGCCGATATTTTTCTTATCCTGACCGTTTCAGTAATTGGAGATGCACTGGGTGAAGCAGTTGTGGAAGCACTTGTAGAAGCATTTGTGGAAACACTTGTGAAAGGTTTTGTTGCAGATATCTGATTGTTCTTTTCCCTGATAAGTGCCTTAAAAGCTGGTAAATGTTGACTGCAAACGCCCTTATCATCATCACTGGTTAATTCAGAACAACTATAGACATCTGTATACGTGAAACTACCCGTTGGCCCGTCCGTGGCGTAAACGTGACAAGGTAAGGCAAAAATTGATGACAATAGAGCAACCGCGAACCCGGATCTGGAACTATTCATAACTGCACTCTGTCTGCTATTTGAAAGTCAGAACATAGACATCCTTGCCCTGATAATCCTGTCTAAGGTCGCCCTAAATCCTAGACCGGATATTTCATAAATAAAGGCAAGCCTTCTTTAAATCAGAAATCATTCAACCGGGCTGAGATTCGGAGTTTTCCGAGAGTACTGCCATAAGCAAGCCGACAACTGTTGACAGACCGCCGACTTGTGGAGGCTTTTTTGCAACATGCTACAGTTGCTTTTCCAGTTCTGACATCTTTGGTTCTGGCGATGGAGTGAAGGATCCACTCCTTCCTCTCAATCTACTGATACATTTTGGTAACAACTGGAATGCGGGAAGACCCAATCCCAATGTTGTAGCTAATGCCTGACTGGTATACCTTATC
>NZ_JAHHPS010000187.1:0-1721 GCF_024606275.1 Endozoicomonas sp. SESOKO4
TCCTGTACCGTTTTCGGACAACGGAAAAAACGAAATTCCAGCGTTGATAATTTGTCGACATCCTCTGCTCCGGTAATGTGCAGTAAAGATATAGCCATAAATTTTCCGATCATATCGGCACTAATATTACCTAACCAATTTTGTAGAGTCGTTATATGAACAAGCTGGCTATAAAAATTTGAAAACTGTTCAAGCCTCTCTTTTTTTTCCGAATCAGTGTTCCCTTTATGGCTTGGCTTTTGAGTATCATTTTCTTCTATTTTTTTATTGTATAGGTCAATGATCTTATTTAACCGCTTTAAGGCAAATGGTTTTATGTCTGGATCGTAATCAGCAAATGTTTTATACCATTTAGCTTCATCCTCCTGCAGGATACGATCATTATTTCCAAACGCCCTCAGCAAAAAAGGGTTTCGCTGGATCTCAGACTCCATCGCCAGAAGCACGCCGGTATCCCCCTGGGTAGCACTCAAGGCATCGACGTGTTTATGCCCGGAACTATAATCAATCAACCCTTCGTTGCGCATTGAATCAATCACTTCAATCACTTTCTCAAAAGATAATTCTGCGAGTTGATCATCAGAATGGTAGGGCGTGCAGATTATTTCAAACCATTGAGGTAAGTCGTAAAAAGGTAATACAGTAAAGCTATTATCAAAACCATAGCGTGTAGCAGACATGAGGTTAGGGCAATAACTCATTCCTTTTTGTTTGAGTCGAGATGCAAAACAATTAACAATCATACGCTGTTCGTCAGAAAGTCGGTTGTTTATATCATATTCAAGCTCTTCACCGAATTTAAGATTTAATCTGCTTGCCGGTTTCACTCCATTGTCAGTCCCAAAAACACAGTTATCAAACATAGCATTGACTATACCATCGCAGCGTCTGGAAAAAATAACCTCCAGAACATGTTGATTAAAATGCTCTCTTATATCATTATCATTGAGGCGTAGACCAATGATTATAATATTGTTGGTTTGACACGGTTCACAAGCACTATCAATGATTTCCTGTCTGAATTTTATAACAAAATCAAAGATAACAACCAGCTCAGAAAAAAAGCCACTTCCACCAAGAAGGGTTTGAAAAAATGGAAATATAGCTTTCAACAATTTCTCGTACGTAAATTCTGTGCGGCCAAATTGATTTGTAAACACAGACTTTGAGATAACATCATCCGGTACGTTTTCTTTTTTGTTAAGATAATCAACCAGCATGCCTGTCAGACTGTAACGTTTTTCAGACTTATTAAATTTTGACTCCTTTTCTGCCTGTTTGGTAAAAATAGCCTTCAGAAAAGATTGTATCTCTTCAACCCGTTCATGACTGATGGTTTTACCCGCCACATATTTATCGGGACTAATTTCAAAAGTAATACAACGATCACGAACCAGACCTTCCTGACATAAAATAAAATCGATAAAAATCCCTGTAATTTCCTCTCTTTGATCATCATCGTCGTAAGGTTCTCTTGTGATTTTTTCGTATCTGAGTGAATGAATGAGATTTCCAATAGTATTTCGAATATGCACAGCCACTTCCTCAGCGGTAAACGTCTCGCAGATGCTGGCTACATTTATGGACTCACGACGGTCCGTAGTAACCCAATGGGTAACTTTTCGCTCGGGAATAGTCTGATTGACCATATGATGACTGAAACCTGGCACAATAAAACCAGGCTCTGGCATTTGATTTGCCAGTGCAGAGGATTTATCTTC
>NZ_JAHHPS010000188.1:0-1002 GCF_024606275.1 Endozoicomonas sp. SESOKO4
TTAACTCCCGATTTTCTATTCTTAACCCTTGAACTTCTTCAGTTAACGCTTCAATCCGTTGCGTTTTTTTCTCTTCTTTTTCCTGAGCGCGTCTTTTAAGCTCAATGAGAAGGGAGCCGTCGGTCGAATGTTTACTCAAGAAGTTCTGATTTATCCCCGACACCTCCAAATCGGATCGGTTATGTGCCCCACCGGCTTGATGATCACCGCATGAGGGTCTCGCCATCAGTCGCTTTTGGGAAGAGATATCTTGCTGATTCGCAAGGACAGTCCGTTTTGGCCTTGCTCCCTGCTGTAAGTATCTCAGAGAGTCAGAGGAACAGCTGGTAGAGCCAGAGGCTCTGTGGTAGCTATTAAATTGCCGGATGGGATCAGTGAACCTATTACCATTGCTGGCAGTTGTATCGTTGGCGGTATTACCACTGTGACTGATGACAGGTTCTATTAAAGGCACTTGTAGTGAATGGGAATTATGTGCCTGCCTTATCAGCTCATTTGAAAAGCGTGCTAATTCATGGCGTGATGGGTGCTTTTTAAGTTGTATAAAGGTATCGCGAAAAGGGATGGAGAATGTCAATGATGGCGCAAAAATCATGATATCACGGCTTATGACAGAATCTGACAGTTTCTCTAACAGTTCACGAATAAATTCAAGTGGGTTTGAATAGAGCAGGAACAATTGAACGAAATACTCAGTAAAGCAGCATTTTTCAAATTGTCCTATGGGTGGCTGCTGGTCAGATTGATTGACTCTGTGGATTATATCCTGAACAATCTTATACAAAATCCTTAGGTTGTTGTCGCCAACTTCGTGCAGTGTCCAGTCAGGTAGTATGATCGGTCGAAGTGAAGACAGAATATCAGGGTCATTCAAAGTACGTGTTTTATCGGTTGTAGCTTCTATCAGCTGCCTGATAAACCGGTTGCGCTTTGAGTTTTCATAGAATGAACGCTGCAGGTCCAGTGCCGCCTCAAGAGGCGTGACAGGATTACCCTTGGTGT
>NZ_JAHHPS010000189.1:0-1645 GCF_024606275.1 Endozoicomonas sp. SESOKO4
TCGCCATTCTTGTCTTTCCATTCAGGCCAGCTCAGCACCGCTTTCACTTCCTCATATTTGAGCATGCCTCTGTCATTATTCATGGACGAGAAGGCGCGAAACAGCTCCATATTGAACTCGCCATCCTTGTCCTTCCATTCGGGCCAGCCCAGCACCTTTTTCACTTTCTCATGTTTGAGCTTTCCTTTGGCATGATTCATGGACGAGAAGGCGCGGAATAACTTCATGCTGAACTCGCCATTCTTGTCTTTCCATTCCGGCCAGTCCAGCACCTCTACAACTTCCTCATGGTTGAGCAGGCCTCTGCTATGATTCATGGACGCGAAGGCATGAAACAGCTCCGTATTGAACTTGCCATCCTTGCCTTTCCATTCTGGCCAGCCCAGCATCTCTTTCACTTTTTCATGTTCAAGCGTGCCTTTGCTGCTATTCATGGACGAGAAGGCGCGGAACAGCTCTACGCTGAACTTGCCATGCCTGTCTTTCCATTCGGGCCAGCCCAGCACCGCTTTCACTTCCTCATGTTTAAGTATTCCTCTGCCATGATTCATGGACGAGAAGGCGCGGAACAGCTCCATACTGAACTGGCCATGCCTGTCTTTCCATTCAGGCCAGTCCAGCACCTCTTTGACTTCCTCATGTTTGGGCAAGCCCCGGTTATTATTCATGGACGAGAAAGAACGGAACAGTTCCATATTGAACTCACCATTCTTGTCTTTCCATTCCGGCCAGCCCAGTATTGCTTTTACTTCCTTATGTATGGGCAGACCTTTGCTACTATTCATGGACGAGAAAGAAGTCAATACATCCAAACTTGCTAAATATTCGAGTTCACTTTGACTACGTTCTGCAAAACTACGGATATGTTTTTTTAGATTACCCAGCATGTTGGTTAGCATGCCTGTATTTTTGAAGTTTTCAGAAAGGTGCGCAAAAAAAATGCTCGCATTCTCGAAGAAGGCATCAAAAGAATCTCTCTCTACGAAACCAAGTAGCTTATAAAAAGTGTGCTTTACAGTGATGTTTTTTTTCTTGAATACCTCCATAAGGATTTGAGCTTTTTCAAGCTCTTCCTCGCTTAATTCGTATTTAATATTTGCTTTTACTTTTTCCAATGGGTCATCGGTAATCTGATTGTCTGTCGGCTTCTTTTTTTTGGCTGGTGGTGCAGCGGCTGTTTTTGAGTTATTTCTCTTTCTACCCGGACCCTTCTTTTTTTTCTGAGCCGGTTCTGATGAATCAGGTTCTGTTTCTTCCGGGGTTTGTCTTGCTCTTTTTTTACCATGAGTGCCCGACAGGCACTTGTTGCATAAAATCGCTGAGGCAGCTGCCTCATTGGTTATTTGCCTTAATTCCTGTGTATCCAGTGCCTTGTTACACTTGGAACAAGTGACAACCGAACTTCCGGTATCCTGCACAACTGAAGGTTCCGGTGGGTCATCGTCTCCACGACCACTGTCGCCTGTAGAATCGGTTCCCTGGTTACGGGCAGTGGATTGGCTTATCTGGCCGGTCTGATCTGTTGTCGCAGTCGTTGATGCTTTGGTCATTCGGGAGGATGGATTCTTTTTCTCAGTACCTACCTGTCGGCCAGAATATTTGGCAGAAACGATCCCACGGTAAACACTGAGTTCCTGACCATTCT
>NZ_JAHHPS010000190.1:0-5815 GCF_024606275.1 Endozoicomonas sp. SESOKO4
TCTCGCCGTCATGTCTATGAATCATGGCAGAGGCTTTCCCAAACATGAGGAAGTGGCAGTGCTGCTGGGCTGGCCGGAATGGAGAGACCGGGATGGCAAGTTCAATACGAAGCTTTTCGTCGCCGTCTCGTTTATGAATCATGGCAGAGGCTTTCCCAAACATGAGGAAGTGGCAGTGCTGCTGGGCTGGCCGGAATGGAGAGACCAGGATGGCGAGTTCAATACGAAGCTGTTCCTTGCCGTCTCGTCTATGAATCATGGCAGAGGCTTTCCCAAACACGTAGAAGTAAGACTAATGCTGGACTGGCCGGAATGGAGAGACCAGGATGGCCGGTTCAATACGGAGCTGTTCCTCGCCCTCTCGTCCATGAATCATGGCAAAGGCTTCCCCAAACATGAGGAAGTGACAGTGGTGCTGGGCTGGCTTGAATGGAGACGGGATGACAAGTTCAATACGGCGCTGTTCCTCTACTACGCGTCCAGGAATCATGGCAGAGGCTTGCCCAAGCATCAGCAGGAAGTGAAAGACACGCTGAGTCGGCTGGAATCGAAAGACCAGCAGTATGAGCATGGATTCAATGAGGAGCTGTTCCGCGCTTTCTCGTCCATGTCTACGTCAAGAGGCTTGCCCCAATATGAGCAAGTGAAAGCGATTTTCAACTGGCCGAAATGGAAAGACTAGCAGCCTGTCGAACTTATGTGTCCGTAGCGAAGGTTGCGAGAAATTAAGGATAAAAATTTCTGATCCCGAGGAGAATAGCGAGCTATTTGACGAGGGAGCATGAATTTTCAGGCCAATTTATCGCAACCGCACAACTGCATGGATGCAGGAGCTGATCAGTTGCGTTTTCTGGACGCCAACAACGCCCGGCCTGTATTCGAACTGTTTACTTCTTTGACTGCCCTGCAAAAACTCAGAAAAGAGCATTCTTCTAAAAAGGCGAGACCCTTTATTATTGGAAGTTGCTCTTGATGTTTGTGAGAGTTGTCAGGAATTAGAGTTGCTTCATGGCTATTAGTTCGTTACTTTCTGCCGGTAATTGCACTACTTCACATTAAATGAACACTATTGCGGTATGACAACCTCTTTCTGGCAGACCAAATCCCTCGAACAGATGACTCCTGATGAATGGGAGAGCCTCTGTGATGGCTGCGGTCGCTGCTGCCTGCAAAAGCTGCAAGATGAGGATACAGGAGAGGTTCACTACACCTCTCTGGCCTGCAAGCTGCTGGATATTCATAGCTGCCAGTGTTCAGATTATGAACACCGCAAGGAAAAAGTCCCTGAATGCCTTAAGCTGACAGCCAGTGATATTCCTCATTTTCACTGGCTGCCAGACACCTGTGCCTATCGACTTCTGGCCGAAGGCAAACCGCTTTGCGACTGGCACCCTCTGATATCCGGAAACCCGGACAGCGTTCATTTGGCTGGCATTTCCATCGGGGCGTTTGCGCAATCAGAAAGCTCAGTGCCTGAAGAGGATTGGGAAGATTACATTATCCCCCTGCAGCCCGTCGAGCGCTGAGTCGGGCAGCCCCCGCTATCCCCGACGACATTCAGCTCCGCCGAAGGCGTCAGCTGGAATGGCCGTGTCAGGCTGCTAGGGAGAGAAGTAATCCAGTACCTCAACATAATACATGCAGCCTCGAATCATAATACCCATATGACTAGGGAAAAAGTTTGTTGGCGCGGGGAAGCCTTGCACCCAGTATGGAAAAGCCTGCTGCCGGATGGACACCCAAAGAATACCCCAGCCATTTGATTGAAGCACAAAATTAGCCACAGAATTGTAGTCATAAGGACTGCGGATAACATAGCCTGTGGCAACACTCTTACAGGAAAGACAAAAAAGAGCAGTCAGAGCTATATATTTTTTCATATCAGCCAATAACCTCCATATGCTGAAGAATATATATGGACCAAATGACTGATCTTGCAACTTGACGACCTCTGCAGGGGACAAGCCCCCATTTACTGGCAAATCATCTTGAAACCTCTCTTGGGCATCAATCCTGTATTGACCTTATTGCGCTGGTTATTTTTGGCCTCATGCAGATGGGTTCAGTCAACCTTTCCCGTATTGCCCGAACTTTGGGGCACGTACCGGGACCGGCTCCGGGTGCAATCGTCTCAAGCACTTCTTCGCCCGGAGTGGCATGGAGCATGATGATATTGCCAGAATGGTCGCTAAGTAGGAGGGCGTCATTCCCACGGAGGAAGCTGTCGCAAAAGTAGCGAGCAAAGCTGAGACGAGGCAACGGTTCTTCCGCCTGGCATCGTTATGGCTTTTCACAGGGTAAGTCATAAAATTTGGGGAACTTTTCTGCCAGTTTTTTATCTCATTATTTACTAATGAACAGAAATGGAACTTATTTTATGACAATGAGTGTTTCGGATGCATGTCAAATCTGTCTCGGGTCTTTTAATGAAAAAGATAATGAAGATCTTCGATGTAAGAATAAAAAAGTGGTTCTCCCGTGCCATGAATCTCATGTTTTTGGAAGAAAATGTCTTGCTATATGGTATGGCCATTCCAAGACTTGTCCTAGCTGTAGGGCTCCGGTGCCGTCATATGTTTTTGAGAATATGCCTCCTCCTCGATCATTGCGTGAACGGGTAACCAGAATATCTCAAATTGCTACTAATGCTTTTATTGGTGCTGCTGGCTCTGCTCTTATTGGGGCAACTCTTATTGGTACCTCTGGCATTATTAATATTTACAGTGGTTTGGCTGAGACTGGTGATGTTATGACCGCTTTGGCTGCTGGTGTACGCACAGCTACTCTATCCGGAGCTGTTTTTGGAGCGGGAAATAGCGTAATTGAAGTACTACCTTACGGGTTTATAGGTTTTTTCTATTAGCCTTGCCAGCTGCCCTATAGCTTATGCATTTTATGGCTACCTTGCTGCTAGTCATTTTGCTGGTTTTGCCGCTGGTGCATTCGTTGGCGTGCTCTGCCCTCCTCATCCTTCTATTTATTTTGATGATTAATTTACGGGGTGATGTACTCCCACCACTAAGCCGCTGAAGCAGCTTTAGTGGGGGCTTCTTGCGACCCACGCTGAGAACTCTCAACACCTTTCGCTGTAGCACCTGCGCTGACAGATATTGCTACAGGGGAACTCTTTATACAAACGCTGCATCCCAGCGAATCAGCTAAACCAATATCACGGATATTACAGGCGGCGTTTATGTCCCTGTCATTGACAGATTGACAATTTGGGCACTGCCACTCCCGCACAGACAGGGGCATGGCTTCCATTTTATAGCCGCAGCAATTACACAGTTTGGAACTCGGATGGAACCTCCCTATCCGAATCAGGTTCTTGCCATTCCAACGACACTTGTATTCCAGTGTCGTCAGAAACATTCCCCAGCCTGCGTCCTGTATTGCTCTGGCAAGTTTACGGTTTTTTATCATGCCTTTGATATTGAGGTCTTCTACAGCAAAGGTGGTTGCGTGGCTTTTGTCAGCCAAATTTGCTGTTGCCTGGTGCGTGAAATCGTAGCGACGGTTGGCTATTTTTTCATGGATTATGGAGACTTTGCGTTTTTGCTTTGATCTGTTGGCTGAACCTTTTTTCTTTCTGGCGAGTATCTTTTGCTCCATTGCCAGCCGAACCAGTGAAGCCTTCAGAATACGAGGGTTTTCAGTCTTGTTACCTTTACTATCAATAAGAAATTCAGTCAGCCCAACATCAAGACCAACAGTGTTTTCTCTTTCAATCGTTGCAGGAGCTGGATCAACAACACCATCATCAACCAACACACTGGCAAAGTATTTGCCTGACGGTGAACGCTTGACAGTAACGGTTTTGACCTTGCCGGAAAACGGGCGATGAAGTTTTGCTTTTATTCCCTTCAGCTTTGGCAGGTTGATAGCCGATGCTTCAAAATCAACCGTTACATGCTGGGGGCATTGGAAAGACTGCCAGCCGGAATATTTTGATTTGAATTTTGGAAACTGGGCTCGACCCTGAAAAAAGTTGGTGAACGCAGTATCCAGGTTGGCGAGAGAGGCCAGCAGACTTTGACTGTTGACGTCCGTCAACCATTCTTTGTCGTCTTTCTTGCTGGCAACCAGACGATCCTGAAGCTGACGCTTTGACAGGCTCTTTCCGGTTTCTTTGTAATGTTTGTCTTTTTCTGACAATGCCCAGTTATAGACATGACGAGAGCAACCGAAGTGCTTTTCAATCAGCACTCGCTGTTCAGGGTTGGGGTAGGTTCTGTACTTGTATGCTCTCATACGACTATAATAACACAAAATAACTTAGTGTAATAGAATGAAATCCCACTATCATTGTGTCTATAAGCTAAAATATTATTTAGTGTTAGTAACAAAATACCGCCGTAGATGCTTCACAGCTCCCATGCTGGTCAGGTTGGAAGAAATCTGTCGTGACCTTTGCCAAAAGTGGGAGGTTGATCTTGAAGAGTTTGGTGGAGAGGCTGACCATGTTCACCTAATGCTTGATCTGCATCCGAACATCATGCCCAGCAAGTTCGTGAACAACCTGAAAACTGTCACCAGCAGGCTTATCCGAAAAGAGTTTTCAAAGCACTTGAAAATGCATTATTGGAAGCCTGTTCTATGGACAAGGGCGTACTGCTTGATAACGGCTGACGGTGCGCCTTTGGAAGTTCTGAAGGAATACATACAGAAACAGGAGAGGCCGGAGAAATGACAGCCCTATACGGGCTATTCGCTATCCATCTCCATCCAAACCTTCAAAGGTCGCTACGCTCCCAATGAGAGGCTATGGATGGAGAATTTCGCGAGTTTCGTTAAACTGTATTCACAGAGAAAAGCAAAGGCTTCCACACAACCTGCAGCCATCTCTTGAATAGCAAACTCCACTCACAGGCGGGTTGTCTCCGTTACCTGTCCGGTATTTTTCAGTACCCTGGATACGATAGCACGGGATACTTTTGCTCGCTCAGCGACGTCTTTTATTGTGGCCATTTTTGCTTCTGATCGATTTTTTTGTGAAGTGTTATCAGCTCCTGAACCATTTCCTGAGCCAGCATGGATGTCATCAAATGATCCTGGGCATGTACCATCACCAGGGTCATTGGCCTTTTCCCTTCGCCCTGATCTTCCTCGATCAGTTGAGTCTGGATTCTGTGAGCCCCTTTTGCGGCCTCCCGGGCGTGAGCTATCATCTCTTCGGCTCCTTCGTAATCCCCAGCCTTTGCCTTGGACAAAGCATCGTAAGCACAGCTGCGAGCGAGGCCAGAGTTAATGATAATCTCCATTACGGCAGACTCTGGATCCATGGTCATACTCCTGTCTGGTATACAGTTAGCCGGAGTGCTTTGCGGACTCTTGATCAATTGCCCGAAACACTCAAAAAATGTTTTACGGTAAAAATAGTCAGGACGCTCAGTTTACACTGTGTCTTTTTAGATGCAGTCGGTTTCATGGAGTGGTGACATTATGGCTGACATAAGTCAAAAAACCGGGTTTTGGACTGCTTGAGTGAAAGTGAAATAAAAAAAGACAAATGCCTTATATTCGTGACTGGATATTCGCATAGGTGTAAACCGAAGCTTTATTGATATAGATCAAGGTTTTTGTAGTAGGTAATACGTATTATGAAGTCACTCGGGCCAATCAAGAAAAATAATAAAAAGCGCCAGAGAATAAGGGACATAAAAAAAAGAAGCGGGAGCCAGTGACAAGCCAGCTGATCAAATACCCGGGTTTGAGGGGACCCAGGGTATTTTTTTATGGGTAAAAAATCTGCCTCAAAGTTCATTCATTCTGCAATAAAAATCATCAGTAAAAAATTGTTTCTGAAGCTCATGGC